>CAKQNZ010000062.1 GCA_934255435.1 uncultured Clostridia bacterium
ATATATTCCTTTACTGTTTCGGAAGCCGAAAGGTCATAGAAATATATGCAGGCTTTCTCGTAGGGAACTAGCCCTTCGATATCCACCAGGAATCGGTTGAATGCTTTCAGTATGTCGCTTTCACTGTTCATCTGGAGAATTATATCATTGATCTTTTGCCAATCTTTTGTCCACAGTTCCTGACTCATAATCTGTCCTTTCACTATTATTCGATTATTTCGTTAATGATTATACTATCTATTTATTCTGTAATCTATGGGACCTTGGTACCATTTTATATCAGAATCACTGTAAGGCAAAGGGGCGGCAGGTGTATGACAGTTAAAGATATATGATGCAGATCTTCGAAAATCAGCAGGTTTCAAGATCTTTACTGTATGAAATGAGAAAGAATGATAAAAAAATAACATGTATATCCTGCCCGTAGAAAATGGCACAGGTGACTTGCAGCTGTCGTTTGCAGCGGACGTTGAATATCTGCTGTATATATGGTATATTGAGTCAGTATCCGGTACCATGAAGGCGCATACTGACTGCCTTAGAACTGTCATCATGATATGTGATGAAATATCCTAAGGTACTGGAATTTACAGCAAAAACAATATTTACACTGCGTCCGGCAAGGGACGGACAGGAGGATATATCATGAAAAGAAAACCGGTGAATATAAAGACAGAAGACGATTTCAGGTCGGTGACGATACTCGATCAGAGCAGACTGCCCGGTAGCACGGAATATCTGAAGATAGAAAGACCTGAGCAGATGTATGACGCTATATATCATCTCAGAGTCAGAGGTGCTCCGGCCATAGGTATATTTGCAGCGTATTCCATGGCAGTGTTCGCAGCAGGTGAAGCGGGGGAATATGATGATGCGGAGGCTTTTCTCAGAAGTATAAGAGCACATGGAGAGTATCTGAAGTCATCCAGGCCGACAGCTGTGAATCTTTCCTGGGCAGTGGACAGGCTGACAGGAAAAGCAGCAGAGACTTTCGACAGGTCTGCAGGGCAGGAGCCCGGCGGCATAATAGGGAACATCGTCGGAACACTCAGATCAGAAGCTGCAGCGGTTCATGACGAGGACCGTGATATGTGCCGGAGGATATCGGAATACGGACTGCAGCTGATAAAGAATGGCGACGGGATACTGACCCACTGCAATGCAGGACCGCTGGCTACTTCCGAATACGGTACAGCGCTGGGACCTGTACTGCTTGGCAGCGAGCGTGGTATGGATCTTCGTGTATTTGCAGATGAAACGAGGCCTCTTCTTCAGGGAGCACGTCTGACTACATATGAACTTGCAGAGGCAGGTGTGGATGTCACGCTTATCTGCGACAACATGGCTTCGATAGTCATGAAAAACGGCTGGGTGGACGCCTGCTTCGTCGGCTGTGACAGAGTCGCAGCAAACGGCGATACAGCCAACAAGATAGGCACGTCAGGCGTAGCGGTGCTGGCAGGATATTACGGTATCCCTTTTTATGTGCTTGGACCGACATCAACTATAGATCTCGACTGCCCGTCGGGAAAAGAGATACCGATAGAGGAACGACCGCCGGCAGAAATAAAAGAAAAGTTTTTCACAGTTCCTTCGGCCCCTGCTGAGGTGAAATGCTACAATCCGGCCTTCGACGTCACTGACAGCAGTCTCATCACTGCCATAGTGACTGAAAACGGTATTTGCAGGCCGCCTTTCAGCGAAAGCCTCAGAAAAGCCAAAAACGGCGAGAAGCTGTGATCACGGCACAGGTCTTCATATATTTTTCAGTCAGCACTGATCGCTTTTGAAGATCACCATATCGTCTCCGATGATGACGATGCTGCTCCATGGCAGCTCCCTCAGATCCATATAACCTTTTTTGAAAAGACCGGTACTCTGGCGATTCTGAACGAGTACCGATTTTATTCTGCCCGTTTTTCTGTCGAATATCATTTCAGCGTCCCAGAGCAGTCCGTGATTCGTCCCAGTGGACATATCGACGATTTCTTTGTTACCGATCTCACTTAACAGCATAATACACTCCTTAAATGTGAATAATACTAATATTATTATTTTGAACAGGAGAATATGATGGAGAAAGATCAGGAAAAAGAAAAAAAGACATCATCTGAAGATGATGCAGCCAAAGATCTCATAAGAGAGCTGGGCATACTGTCCACCGGCGTGGGATTCGACAGCGACCTGCAGTATATAAGCATAATAGGGAGCATTGAAGGTCACAGTATACTTCCGGCGGAAAACAAGACTACCAAGTATGAGCATCTGATACCGCAGCTCATAGCTGTTGAAGAAAATCCGGCGCTCAAAGGGCTGCTGGTGGTGCTCAATACTGTTGGCGGTGATGTCGAAGCAGGGCTGGCACTTGCCGAGATGATATCGACGCTTTCAAAGCCAACCGTGTCCCTTGTGCTGGGAGGCGGACACAGTATAGGGATACCGCTGGCTACAGCTACAGACTATTCGTTCATAGCGAGGACGGCAACTATGACACTGCACCCCATAAGGACCACAGGGATAATAATAACCTCGGAGACTACTTTCGATTATATGAGAAAGACCCAGGAGCGTGTCGTGGATTTCATCACAGATCATTCGAAAGCAAAGCGTGAGGATATCATCAGGCTGATGAACTGCAACGACAATCTGTCCAACGATGTGGGGACAGTCCTGTTCGGCAGAGAGGCAGTTGAAACAGGCATCATAGATGAGGTAGGCGGGCTGGCCCAGGCTATAGGAGAACTCAGAAGACGTATAAGATGACGGTACAGAAGTGATCTGATATTGGCATCTGGCAGGCAGTGCTGAGCAGCAAGCGTCAGAACGATACAGGATCGGGGCGTGTCAGCACTGCCTGCAGAACTCTGAAGGATATTTCAAAGGAAAATATTGACAAAATGTTTCAGATGTGATAATTTGTAAATAAAGGGATAAATTTGAAATAACAGGAGGCCACACAGATGGAAAATATATCAGTTGCAGTCATAACAGATGACGGAGAGTACGGCAGAGCACTGGGTCTGTCGCTTCTGAGTGTCTGCAGGTCCTTCATAATAAAGGTCATACTTAAAGAGAACTTTACAAAGATGCTGGAGAGCATATACAGCGAGAACAGTACGCTGTCGGAGGAGTATGATCTGATACTCTGGGACGGACCTGAAGCCATGGATGTGTACGGCGATAATCTGATAATGATGACGGAAAAACCTTCCATGGTCAGCAGAGATCACAAGCGAAAGAAATTCAGTGTTTACAAATATGATTCAGCGCAGATAATGGTAGGGAACCTGTTCGAGATATACGCAGGTCTTACCGGCAGGAAACCGGTCAATGTCAGGAAAAACAATGTCAGGCTTTTCAGCTTCGTGTCATCATCAGGCGGCTCAGGCTGCAGTACGCTGGCAATGGCTGTATGCCAGGAGCTGTGCCGGTTCAATGGAGCGAAAGTCCTGTATATATCTTTTGAGGATATAGAGTCCACAGGAGAATTCATCGACAATGTCAGGAGCGTAAGTCCGCTGAACCATTATCTGTATATGCTGTTTCGGGAAAACAGTATCGCAGGAGATGCTGCCGGCAGGAAAACTGAAGACAGCAGGCTCAGGCAGGGCAGTTTTATAGAAAGCTATATCATACGTGACGAGTTCGGTATCGAGGCTTTTGCTCCTACAGGGGGCCTGAATCCGCTGGCAGGACTGGACAGCCATGAGACCATGGTTTTCCTTTCAGCTCTTATCGAAAGCGGCAGGTATGATGTCATCGTCACAGACTGCGGCAACGGTACAGGGCTGCCGGTGCTGACATGCGTGCAGATGGCTGAAAAAGTCTGCCTTGTGTCATCGCCTGATGTCAATGGGCTGAGGGAGGAACAGTATCTGCAGTACCTGATGTTCAGATGCGGAGAGAAAATAGTTGACAGGATGTTTAAGGTAAAAAACCGCAGCAGGGGCAAAGCTGCCGGAAAAAGCGAAAGCAGCTCAGGCGAAGCGATGCTTGATACCAGCATGTACATAGAGAAGACAGGCAGTATAATCCAGGAGGGGAATGTACGCAAGATGATCCTTGAAAATGAATTCGGCAGCAGGATAAGCACGCTGACAGGAAAGCTCATGGCATCCCGTCAGCAGTGCTCTTAACATTCTCTTAACATAAACTTAACATTCGCACACTTTTTTTAATAAAAACTTAACAATATAATAACAGTATGATTGTTGAATTTAAAACTGAATGAGAACTGGAGAGAAAAAAGTGAACTTGGAAGCATTGAAAATCGCACTGCAGCTTTTCGGTGGACTTGCTCTGTTCATATATGGTATGAACTTCATGAGCGAAGGCCTTCAGAAAGCAGCCGGGGAGAAAATGAAAAGTATCCTGGCACTTCTTACAAGAAATGTATTCATCGGCGTACTGGCAGGAGCAGCAGCCACTGCAGTCCTGCAGAGCAGCGGAGCAGTAACAGTTATGGTCATAGGTTTCGTTTCGGCGAATCTGATGAATCTGAGACAGGCAATAAGTATCATAATGGGAGCCAACATCGGTACATGTGTCACAGCACAGCTTGTGGCCTTCGATATAGGTGATTTCTCATGGGCTTTCGTTATAGTCGGGTTCATAATGTACTTCTTCGTGCGCAACCACGAGAAGGTCAATGATTTCGGACAGGCTATATTTGCGTTCGGTATACTGTTTTCGGGACTTAATATCATGGCGGCAGCAATGGAGCCGCTGGCGCAGAGCGATATGTTCTCGCAGCTCATGCTCAAGGTAGCAGATGTTCCGGTGCTTGGTATAATCGTCGGTGCTGTGATGACAACAGTAGTACAGAGCAGTTCGGCGTCCATCGCAGTGCTGCAGAATCTGGCAGCGACAGCGGGACCGGACGGTGTCAGCAGTCTGGTGGGGCTTACAGGAGCGATCCCGATCCTTTTCGGTACTAATATAGGATCCACGACTACAGCACTTCTTGCGTCTGTAGGCGGTACAGTCAATGCTAAGAGGACAGCACTGTCACATATGATCTTCAATGTGTTCGGTACACTGCTGTTCATATGGTTCACGCCTTATATAGCTGATTTTGTCAGGATGCTGTCTCCGTCAGGCGCAGAGCTTGATGTTATCTCAAGACAGATAGCCAATGCACATCTGGCATTCAATGTTGCAACGACGATAGTATTCCTGCCTCTGCTGGGTGTGCTGGCAGCCTTTGTTACCAAGCTGGTGCCGGACAAGGAAGGTCAGATCGCAGACCCTATGAAACCTGTATATCTTGATAATAACGTGCTTGAACAGCCGTTTGCTGCAATACACCTTGCGACCAGGGAGCTTTCGAGAATGGCAGAGATAACGGCACAGATGATAGTACAGACGAAAAAAGCGTTCCTTGGCGGAGATCTGGATGCTGCAGACAAAGTCATGGGACTGGAAGAAGTGGTCAATCATCTCCAGGGAGCGATAACGAAGTACCTTTCATCGATATTCTCGATAGAGACTGTAACAGAGCATCAGGCCAGAACGATATCGGGTCTGCTGCATGTGGCTTCGGATATAGAGCATATAGGCGACAACTGCAAGAATATAACAGAGTTTGCAGTAGAAAAGATAGAAAACAATTACGAGTTCTCAGATACGGCCTACGCTGAGATATACCAGTGTTTCGACCGTGGCGCAAAGATAGTGGACAACTCTATAAATGCACTGCAGACAGGAGATATCGAGCTGGCAAAACAGATAAAGATGCAGGAGATAGAGCTTGATGATCTTGAAGAAACACTGAGAGAGCATCATATGGAAAGGCTCAACACCAGGAAGTGTTCACCTGAATTCACAGTCATCTATACGGACGTTATCCATAACATCGAACGTATAGGCGACAGCTGTGAGAACATAGCAAATGTGGTCCTTGACAAGATAAATCTCAAAGTTGCTGATTAGCGTCAGCAAAGCAGGATAAACGATAATATAATATATCATATGACGGCAGCCGGACATCGTATATGGATATACAGTGTCCGGCTGTCGTGCTTATTATACCGGAAAAAGTGCACTCCTTTACACAAACTTAACTTTGTTTTTACTTTAATGTGCTTTCGGCAGCATATGAAGCTGAGATAGTATCTTAACGTAAAATATTTGCAACGGAAAGATTAAAAGTATGTGAAGAAGGAGAGTAACATGAATTCAGAAACAGTACAAATCATAATAACGATGCTGGGAGGCCTGGCGCTGTTCATTTACGGAATGAATCTTATGAGTGATGGACTCCAGAAGTGTGCAGGAGAAAGGATGCGCAAGATATTGTCGCTGCTGACAAGAAATCCGGTGCTGGGAGTGCTGGCAGGGGCGCTTTGTACAGCTGTCCTGCAGAGCAGCAGTGCGACAACAGTAATGGTGATAGGTTTTGTAAGTGCAGGTCTCATGTCGCTTAAACAGGCCATAAGTATAATACTGGGAGCCAATATCGGAACGACGATAACGGCACAGCTGATAGCTTTCAGTATAGGCGATTATGCATGGGCGTTCGTTGCGGCAGGATTCATAATGTATTTCTTCTTTAAAAAGAAAGAGACAGTATGTTATCTGGGTCAGACGATATTCGCATTCGGCATACTGTTCGTAGGTATAAATATCATGGGCGGAGCAATGAAACCGCTGGCGAGCTCGCCGGTGTTCACAGATCTTATGATGCAGGTGCAAGATGTACCGGTACTGGGAGTGTTGCTTGGCACAGTTATGACAGTAGTGGTACAGAGCAGTTCGGCAACGATAGCAGTACTGCAGAATCTGGCATCGACAGCAGGCCCTGACGGAGTGTCCAGCATCATCGGTCTTACAGGAGCTATGCCTATACTGTTCGGAGACAATATCGGAACGACGATAACGGCAGTGCTGGCATCCATCGGCTCATCGGTAGCAGCCAAGCGTACAGCAGCAGCACATGTTGTATTCAATATCACAGGAACACTGATATTCATATGGTTCATACCGCTCTATGCGAGATTCATAGAGTTCATATCACCGGCAGGTCCGGAAGTGGAAGTTATTTCAAGACAGATAGCGAATGCACATTCATGCTTCAATATTTTCAATACGATACTGTTCATACCGCTGATAGGGATACTTGTAAAGGTAGTGACTAAGATAGTACCGGGAAAAGATACAGACAAGCTCCCGTCAGATCCTGTATTCATGGACAATAACGTGCTGGACAGACCATTCGCAGCTATACATCTTGCTACAAAAGAGATAATCAGGCTGGCAGAGATGGCAGCGGCCATGGTAAGAGACGCACAGAAAGCGTTTGCAGACGGCAGCAGGGATGCTGTGGAAAAAGTAAAAGAAACAGAAGAAGTTGTAAACGATCTTCAGGAAAACATAGTAAATTACCTGGCAGGTATGTTCACAGTTGAGACGATAACAGACGAGCAGTCTGCAAAAGTATCTAAACTGCTGCACATATCAGCAGACATAGAGCATATCGGCGATCACTGCAAGAATATTGCAGAATTTGCAGAGGAGAAAATAAAGAACTCCTATGACTTTTCTGAGGAAGCATACGGCGAGATAAACGAATGTTTCGGACTGGCAAGGGATATGACACGAAGGAGCATAGAATCCATGGAGGAATGTGATGCGGCAGCAGCGACAGATGTGTGCTCCATGGAAAAGACTATGAACGAGAAAGAGACTACTCTCAGGGAAAGACATATGAAACGTATAAGCTCGAAGAAATGTTCACCGGAATTCACAGTAATATATACAGATGTGGTACATAACATTGAGAAGATAGGCGACTACTGCAAAAATATTGCCGAGGCTGTTCTGGACAATGCTGTGGAAAAGACAGAATAATTGTGATACAATCATTATAACAGAAGATTTGATAATTTCAGGAAAAGGCGACAACAATGAAAAAGATCCTTATCATAGAAGATGAACCCAACATAAGGGAACTGATACTCTACAATCTTAAAACCAACGGATACGAAGGCGTGGCGGCAGAAGACGGCATCATGGGCATAACCATGGTGCATCGTGAAAAGCCTGATCTGATACTTCTGGATATCATGCTGCCGGGCAAGAACGGGTATGAGATCTGCCGGGAGCTCAGAGATGAAGGCAATGAGACTCCGATCATAATGATAACAGCCAAGACAGAAGAGACCGACAAGGTCATGGGTCTGGAATACGGAGCAGACGATTATATCTCCAAGCCTTTTGGTATAAGAGAGATGATGGCAAGGATAAAAGCTGTGCTGAGACGATATGAGAATACTGCATCAGATACTGTACATACAGGCAGCGGAGATACTGTGCTGCAGGTAGGGAACCTTACGATAAATGTAGAGCGCCATGAAGTCAGAGAGCATGACAGAGTGATAGATCTGACTCTGAAAGAGTTCGAGCTTTTGAGATACCTGGCTGAGAACAGAGGCAGAGTATTTTCAAGAGATCAGCTCCTGAACAATGTATGGGGCATAGACTATGTGGGAGAGACGAGGACTGTGGATGTGCATATCAGACATCTGCGTCAGAAACTTTCCGACGGCGAGCATGATGACAGCAAATATATTGAGACTATAAGAGGAAAGGGCTATAAAATAAGATGAAAAACAGATTCATATTTTTAGTGAGCGAATATACAGCAGCTAATCTCATAGCACTGTTTTTTGTCTGGAAATTTTATATGGAGCCCAGACTGGCAGCTCCCGGGCCTGAAATCTCAGCTCAGATAGAGTCAGCGCTTCTGGTATTTGCATGTGTATTGTTCCTCATCACGGTAGGAATCGTGATACAGGGCTATTTCATGATAATGAAACCATTTTTCAGAAAGATAAAAGAGATGGAGATCGCTGCAGAAGAAAGCAGACGTGCAGAATCCATCAGAAAGGAATTCGTAGCAAATGTCAGCCACGAGCTGAAAACGCCGCTGACATCGATCTCAGGTTTCATAGAGACGCTTCAGGCGGGCGCATCAGAGGACCCGGAGATAAGGACAAAATTCATAGACATAATAGCTATCGAGACTTCGAGACTCAAGCGGCTGATAGAAGACCTGCTGGTGCTTTCTGAAATAGAAAACAAAAAAGATACAGACGAACGTGTCTTTGACGTCAGGAATGCTGTGGAGGGCACGATACTGGCGCTCCAGCCTCTGGCAGAAGACAAGGATATAAGGCTCATCGTGCAGATAGACGACGGCATATCGATAAAAGGTTCCATAGACAGATTCAGGCAGATGCTTGTCAATCTCATCGAAAATGCTATCAAGTATTCCAATGAGGGCGGCAGAGTATGGATAAAAGCCGAAGATGACGGGACTCATATAAAAGTCAGCGTGAAAGACGAAGGCATAGGCATAGCACCTGAACACCATGACAGGCTTTTCGAACGTTTTTACAGAGTCGACAAGTCACGTTCAAAGAAAGTGGGCGGCACAGGGCTTGGTCTTTCCATCGTCAAGCACATCGCTGCACTGTTCGGGGCGAAGCTTGAGGTAGAGAGTGAAGTTGGAAAGGGAAGCACATTTTATGTTATTTTTGATAAGAATGGCTGATTTTATCAGCAGGAAGGAGACTGCTATTGCACCTGGATAATCTTATAAGTGATCTGGCACTGATCCTGATAGTAGCCGCTTTTGTAACGATCGTTTTCAAAAAACTGAAACTGCCTGTGGTGCTGGGATATATCGCGGCGGGATTTCTGATAAGTCCTAATTTCAGCTATCTGCCGACGGTAGTAGAAGAAGCCGACATACATGTCTGGGCCAACATAGGTATAGTGTTCCTGATGTTTGGTCTGGGTCTTGAATTCAGTTTCAAGAAACTGGCAACGGTAGGCGGCAGTGCATTCGTTATTGCAATAACTGTAATGGGAGCCATGATCGGCATAGGAGCCACCACGGGACACCTGATGGGATGGAGCAGGATGGACTGCATTTTCCTGGGGTGTATGCTTTCCATGTCGTCGACTATGATAATCCTCAAAGCATATGAGGAATACGGTCTCAAAAATAAAAAATTCGCGCAACTTGTTCTTGGCACTCTTGTCATAGAAGACATTGCGGGGATTTTTATGATGATAGTTCTGGCGACGATATCCGTCAGCAAGAATGCATCAGGATGGAATACCGTAAGCGAGATAGGATTCCTGATGATATGCCTTGTTATCTGGCTGATACTGGGTATATATCTGATACCGACGATACTCAATCTTGTAAAAAAACAGCTCAATGATGAGCTGCTGCTGATCCTTGCCGTGGCCATCTGTCTTGGTATGGTGGTCATCGCCAATTATCTTGGATTCTCATCGGCCCTTGGCGCTTTCATGGCAGGATCCATACTGGCAGGCACCGTTCAATCAGTAAAGATAGAGCACTTGGTGACACCGCTCAAAGATCTTTTTGGAGCGATATTTTTCGTTTCTGTAGGTATGCTG
>CAKQNZ010000063.1 GCA_934255435.1 uncultured Clostridia bacterium
CGGATAGCATATGGCGAAAAGCACAGCGGCCTTTACTATCGTCAGTATTATCTCGCTGCCTTTGAAGCGTCGTTTTTCACCAATGCCGATATTGCCCTTTGGACATGTATCTGCACAGTCTCCGCACTGAAAACAGTCTCCGGAAAATCCGTCTATGTCAAGGGATGCCGGACAGCTGCGCCTGCATGCGCTGCAGCCTTTGATGCAGTTTTCACTGTCTTTATTCACGATGGAGACCGGTATCACTGGCATCATTGCGAACACCGCACCCATAGGACAGAGGAACTGGCAGAAAAATCTCGGTACTATGCACATGCCGATGATGATGGCTCCCAGCACACAGGCTGCCGCTGCATGTCCGGAAAGAGAAACGCTGCCTGATGTGAATGAAGCGAACAGCTCCCACGGATCCGCCATGCTGACCTTTGCATACCAGCCGAAAAAACAGAGAACAAGTATAGCTGCCAGCACTGCATATTTTACATACTGCAGTTTATGCAGGACGCCGTCAGGCACCCTGAATATCTTGCCTCTGATCTTCTTCTGCAGGAATGATGAGACCCCGTATACCGCATCTCCCAGCGTACCGAAAGCGCAGGCGTATCCGCAGAAGAAACGCCCCACCAGTACAGTGTACGCCAGCAGTATCAGCAGTATGCTGACGAATGACGTCACTTCTATGAGTTTCATATCGTGTATCTGCGTTATAAGATAGCGCACTCCGGAGAATGCTGCTGAGAAAAGTCCCGGTGCCATGATGAAGAATATCAGCTGTATAGCTGCCCTCACCAGCCTGTTGCGTTTCTTTCTGTTTTTAAGGAATTTCATTCAGAGCCACCTGCCTTTCCCAGAGCTTCTTTAGCAGCTCCGATGATGCCGTTGGAGGTGTATGTGGCTCCCGACACTACATCAACGTCGCTGCTCTGATCTGCGATGATACTGTCAAGGACGTCTATCGCCATATTGTAATATGCTGCGTCCTCGCCGTCTGCAGACAACACCTGTATGTCGGAGATGTATCCGTCTTCGATGGTGACTTCCACAGTCACAGTGCCGCCGAACCCCTGAGCGCTGCCCTGATATGTACCGTTCTTGTATTTTCCCCCTGCCTGGGCTGAAGCCGTCTGGGAGCCGCCTGCGGAAAGGCTGGCGATGGTCTCGTTGGCTTTTGCCAGCTGCTGGTTCATCCCAAGCATCTGGTTGTAGTAAAGCAGTGCCAGCACTATCACGATGATGTTCACTGCCCGTATATACAGACTTCTTCTATTCTGCATCGGAAGTTCCTCCTGTATCGCTGCCGCCGTCTTCTGAAGTATCCGGTTTCAGCGCTTTGTCCAGAGCTTTCTTTACAGAATCCAGTATGCCGTTGGAGCTGTATGTGGCTCCGGTCACTGCATCCACTCCGTCAGTCGTCTGCTTCTTTATTATCTTTTCTATGAGCTTTTTGGCCATGGAGATATATGGCTCGTCGTCCTGAGTCTTGGTCACGTCTATAGATGCGATCCTGCTGCTTTCTATCAGCACGGAAACATACATGAATCCTTTGTAGCCTCTTGCAAAACCTTCATATGTGCCATCCACGTAAAGACCTTCTGCCGGTGTATCCGGCTCATCCGGCGTGTCTGGTGTATCAGGTGTGTCCGGCGTATCAGGAGTCTGCGAGTCGTCTGCATCAGACTTCACTACAGCCTTCTTCAGTGCGTTTTCCACGGCTTCTATGATACCGTTGGAACTGTACGTTGCCCCGCTCACTGCGTCTACTTTCGTATTCTGAGCACTGAGTATCCTTGCTATGACGCCCTTTGATGCCTTGTCAAGATACGGCTTGTCGTCCCCTTCATTGTTTATCACCGATATCTTCGTTATCTTGCCGCCGCTTATGGTCACACTGACAGTTATCCTGCCGTTGAAGCCTGTACCTGTGCCTGTATAAACGCCGTTCCTGAACTTGCTGCCGTCAAGAGACGTATCGTGTTTATGCGATGGCTTTTTCTTTTTCGTGCTGCTCTTTTTGTCCTTCACTGATTTACCTGACGCCCTGGCGATGGCGTTCTCCACAGCTTTGATTATGCCGTTGGAGCTGTATGTAGCTCCGCTCACTGCGTCCACGCTGAGACTCTGGGTCTTCAGCATCGCAGATATGACGCCTTTTTTCGCCTTTGCAACATACGGTGCATCATCGGCCTCCACCTCCACTACGTCTATAGAAATCATCTTGTGGTTTTTGATAACGACTTTGACTTTGATGTTGCCGGCATAGCCTCTGGCGCTGCCGTAGTATGTGCCGTCAGCGCATTTGGAAAGATCTCCCTTTGCCTTGTACGGGCTGGTGCTTTTTTTGCTGCTTGCCGTCTTCTTCTGTTTTTTCACAGATGTTTTTTTAGTATGCTGTTTAGTTACTGCTGCTGATTCAGTATTCCCTGCCGCCAGGGCCTCGGGTGCCGGGAATCCTGTACTCAGTGTGAAAACCACTGCTGCTATTATCAGCAGCGACGGTATCATACAGTGCAGTCCGCTCTTTCCTTTCATGAAAATATCCTCCTGGTATAGTCTGATATGACTTGTTTCTTTACGGCAGAAATTGCCGTGCCCCGAAATGGAGCACAGCAATCTGCATTACTGATGTTTTACCGGCTGATGCCGGATATTTTGCTGGTTATTTTACTTTTACAGTCACTGTCTTTGAAACGCCGTTAGCTGAAACGATGATCTTTGCAGTTCCTTTTTTCTTGCCTTTGACAACACCCTTTGAAGTCACTGTTGCGATTTTCTTGCTGCTTGTCTTGTATGACACTTTTGCTGAAGGTGTTGCTGATGCTTTGACAGTTACCTTCTTGCCTTTCTTCACAGTGTATTTTGTCTTGCTTACCTTGATAGTCGGATCTTTTACTGTGACAGTGCACTCTGCATATATACCGCTGGCAGTAGCTCTGATAGTTACTTTGCCTGCCTTCTTAGCTGTTACAACACCATTTGAGCTTACTGTAGCAACCTTTGGGTTTGAAGAGCTCCATGAAACTTTGCTGTCAGGACCTGCTGCGTTGGCTGTCAGTTTCACTGTTCTGTACTTCGATGCAGGTTTCTTTGTATAGATAGTAGCTGATTTCTTGCTCAGGCTGATAGTCGGTGCTTTCTTCTGATATGTGAACGGCAGGCTCAGCTGGCTGTAGCCTTTTGCTGCTATGCTGAGATTGTAGGCTCCCCCTGCTTCAAGGCCTTCTGCTTTTGTCAGGTCATATACGCCGTTTGCATCGTTTTCAAGAATTGCAATATCTGTCTCTTCCCTGCCTGCTTTCTTTGTGATCTTCACAACAGTTTCAGAATCTGCCAGAGCTGCTTTGAAGCCCTCTGTGATATTTCCGAGAGTGAGCTTATCACCGTAAGTCGATACTGTCACAGTCGGTGCCAGATCGATTTCAAGTTCTATATCTGCATATTTTTCAGTTGAGATAACGAGTGTGTATGTGCCTACAAGGTCTTTATCTGCAGGTACTTTATAGATCCCGTCTTTGCTGTTTTCCAGTGAAATGGACTTTTTACCCTGTGTCAGTGTGACTTTTGTAGCTTCGTCACCCAGTACAGCTTTCACGCTGTCTGCAAGACCTGATACAGTTATTGTTTTTCTGTCTGCTGATACATCAGCTGCTGCTTTTGATATGTCTGCCTGTTCCTTGATATATACAGTTGCTTCTACATCATTGTAGCCTGCTGCTTTGTAGATGACTTTCCAGTAGCCCAGCTTGTCTGCTGATGCTCCTTTATTATAGATGCCGTCTGCTGTAGTGTCTGATCCTGTTCCGCCAAGTCTCAGAGCATCGAAGTTGAATCCTGCATCTATCCTCACGCCATGGTTCGATGACCACCATGTGTCAGCAGCATTCTTGGTGCCGTATACTGCCTTCGGCTGAGCTGACTTGTCTGCATCAGGATCTGTCGATCCGTAGTACTGGTATTCAGCTGTAAGGAATCTTGAAGCATACGCTGAGAATTCCTGGCTGCTCATCGCTGAACCGTCAGCCTTCTTCAGGTATATATGTGCATCTGCATAGTCACCATAGTTAGTGTTGTATACATATTCAACATCGTCTGCGACTACATCATAACCTGCTGCTGATATGCCATCTGATGCCGGGCCGTATGTGCCGTCTGTTTCCAGCTTCTTGATGCCGCCTGTAGCTGCAGTTACTTCATTGCCTGCGCCGTCTTTGCCGCCGATCTTCACGTTTCTGAAGGCTTTTGTTTCATCAGTACCCTTGCCTGTTTCGTTCAGGATCACTGCCTTTGCATAGTCCTGGCTGTTCACTGAAACAGGTATCCTCTGGAAACCTGAAACGCTGTAGTCGTCTATAGTGTACTGTACGCCGTCAATTGTGAATGTCTTGCCCATATCAGGGATCAGGACAGCTCCCGGTGTGCCGTCTGCTCTTGTCAGTCCGCCAAGCTTTGGCGTAGTGAAGTCCGGATCGATCTCCACCATAGCACTTGCTGTAGCGCCTGAAGCTGCAACGCCGTTTACTTTAGCCAGGAACTGGAATCCATGTCTGAATATGCCGTGTTTCACTGTCGCTCTCGAAACTGCATCAAAAGCACCAAGGTCATCGGTCTTTTCCTGGTCCTGCGTAGTACCTTTAGCTTCTGTCTTTGTAGCCTTTTCGATGTTCTCGCCTTCCCAGTACTCCAGATATGACATGGATGCTGAACCATAAAGTTCAGTGCCCTTGTCTGTCGTGTAGTACTTCACGCCTGTGTTTCCGATCTCTGTCGGTGTAACAACCTTGCCGTCTGCAGTATATGTGTCTGCTGACTTGTCAGTGTAGTAGTATGTGATGCCGTCCTTGACATCAAGCTTAGTCATGGCTGTGCTGCCGCTGTCTGCGTATACGCCTGCCGGTATGCAGGTCACCAGCATTGCTGCTCCTATTGCAAGAGAAGCAGCTCTGTTTCTGAGTTTTGATTTGATCATGCTTTCGGGGTCCTCCTTCTTGACTCATCATCAATGATCATTAACGTATGATATATAGTGACTTTCCCATGCCCTGTATGGGAAAATGACTATGCTTATTCAACGACGGTGTATCCGTCCTTTGTCAGCGTGAATATGTTTTTTGCCTTTTGGTTCATATATACATTCTTGTCTGAATCTGCAAACACTGCTGCTGCGTCGTATTTTTCTGCCAGCTCCATGCCTTTGTCTTTTCCCAGTACGAAACATGCTGTTGCCAGCATATCGCTGACTATGCCGCTGTCGCACACGACAGTCACTGAGATGAGGCCACTTTTCGCCGGATAGCCTGTTTCCGGATCTATGATATGATGGTATCTGACGCCGTCTTTCATGAAGTACTTCTCGTAATCTCCCGATGTGGAAATGTAGGACTCGCCTTCCACTGCTACTGTGCCGAGATAGTCGCCATCGTCTCTGGGGTCTGTGACTGCCACATTCCACGCTGATCCGTCGGGCTTGCCGCCGTATGTCATGATGCTGCTGCCACCGATGTTTATGACTGCGCCGGTGACGCTGCCGTCTTTATCGAACATGTCTTTTATGCGGTCGCAGCCAAGGCCTTTGCCTGCCGCACCGAGATCCAGCGACGTGTCTTCATTCAGTCTGACGCTGTTGCCGCTGAGCTTCACCTTCTCATAGCCTGTGTCTTTGAGCAGCGCCTTTATTTTGCTATCCTCCGGCAGTTTCGGCGTTTCTCCGTCAAAGCCCCAGAGTCTCGTTATCTTTCCTATGGTTGGATCGAAAGCTCCGCCACTGTCCTTTGCCATCTTCAGCACGCTGTCAAGATAGCCTGCGGTATCGTCGGACACTTTCACAGCTTTCTTACCGGCCGCTGCGTTTATCTCAGCGATCTCGGAACCTGATTTCCGCCAGGATATCAGCCTGTCTTCCGTATCGGAAAGTTCCTTCTCCACGTCTTCCGTGATGTCGTCTCCCGTGGTGTATATAGTCTCGCTGAGCACCGTGCCCATCACGAAACCTGTATAGTCGTACTGCTTCACACTGCCGCTGCCTGTGCTGCCGCAGCCTGTGAATATTACCACTGCAGCTGCGATGATCACAGCTATGGCTACTGTACTGAAACGTGTTTTTTTCACCGGTGGCCTCCTTATATTTCTGTACCGGACGGACCGGTGCTTATCGGACTCAGACGTTCATATGATACTACATCTTCTGAACATCTGCGAATGGGTTCATATGTGTTGTTAGTTTTCGCTAACCCTGCATCTGAAAAAAACAGCCTCGTACTGTGGCTGCTATCCGTTAGCTAAACCTAACTCATTTGGTATAGTATCATTTATTACTTGTTTTGTCAATACATCAATATCCGGTCATAGCTTTTGGGGAAAAATTCAGAGGCTCGCCGGCCGCACGCTGTACCTGGATCACAGACTTCGTATTTTAAAATGATTTCATATACTTACTGCTCAAAGAAAAATGAAGACCAGCTGCTGCACCTGCTGCCGGTCTTCTGTATCTGTCGGTACGTTATTTATTTTACTTTGACGGTCTTCGTCTTCGACCATGCTCCGTAATAAGTCTTTCCTGATACTTTCTTGTATGCTCTGACTTTCACGGTGTATCTCTTTCCCTTTTTCAGTGATTTGATGGTACGTGACGTCTTTGCAGTGTTTATGGTCTTCCATGATCTCGCACCTGACTTTTTATATGCGATCTGGTAAGACACGTCTCCGCTCTGTTTACCGATCTTCACCGATGCAGAGCGTTTCCCTGCTTTGACTGATTTAAGGGTCGTCTTTGCAGGCACGATGGAGAACGTCTTCACAATCTTTCCTGTGTAGTAGCCTTCGCCTGTTATCTCCACTTTTCCTGTGCCGATGGCCTTGTTGTTTTTGTATGATACGTTGTAGTCCGTGCCTTCTTTGAGACCTGCTATCTTCACGGACGGCTTGTGTGCCTTGCCACTGTATGTGAACTTCGCTGCACTGATGCTGATCTTCATATCTGCCACTGAACCAAGCTGCAGCTTCATACCCTTTTCCAGAGCGAACTTCGCAGCTGCGCTGTCTTTGCTGTCGGCTTTTATGGTCATTTCTTCACGGTTTATAAATGAATCGCCTGCTATGTCCTTTACCGATGACGGTATATGAATGATTTTCAGTGCATTGCTGCCCTCTTTGCCCATGAACACCTTTGCACCTATAGTTTCGAGAGTGGACGGCAGGCTGAGTTCTTCCAGCGAATCCATTCTGGCGAAAGCTTCATTTCCTATGGATGTGACGCCTTCAGGAATCACCAGTTTCTTCACGTCTTTAGCCCATGAAAATGCTGATGCGCTGATGGTTTTCAGCGTTGACGGCAGGATTATCTCCTCCAGGCCCTCTTCGTATCCCCAGAAGGAGAACGGTTCTATCGTAGTTATTCCCTCAGGGATGACTACTTTCTTTCCTTTGCACTCTGCGAATCCGTATGCTCCGATGCTTCTGACTGTAGACGGTATCCTGTCCACACCGGTCCAGTTCTCGGCTCCGAAAAATGCTGAATCCTCAACTGTTTCGAGGCCCTCCGGCAGTTCACAGTCAGTGAGGCCTTCGTCGTACTGGAATGCGCCTTTACCGATGGTCTTCAGGGTGGACGGCAGCGTCACTTTCTCAAGATCGAAGCACATGAAGAACGCATATGATCTGATCTTCGTTACGCCATCGGCGACTTTTGCACTGGTGCATCCTCTCGGGCAGAACACCACTTCATCGCCGTCTTTGTTGTAAAGTACACCGTTATAGCTGCTATACAGCGGATTTTCACCGGATACCGTTATGGTCTTCATATTTTTGTCTGCGATAGTCTTTCCGGCCACTTCGAAAACATCCCCCATATACTTACCTCCCATGTCTTCGAACGTAGACGGCAGGTGGAGCGTGGAAAGATGTGCTCCCAGGAACGCTTCCTGTCCTATCGTTTTCAGACCTTCGTTGAGAGTTATGCGGGTGAGAGCACTGCAGCCTGAGAACGCTTTTGCTTCTATTTTCTCTATGGTCTCAGACAGTACCACTTTCACCAGCGACTTGCAATTCTGGAAAGCGCTTTCCGGTATCGTCGTCATGCCTTCACCCAGCGTGATCTTCTCGACTGCTGTGTTGCTGAAGGAGCTTTTGCCGATCTCTGTCACGCTGCTGAGGTTTATGGATGTCAGTCCAGTGCAGCCTGAGAAGGCTTCATCGCCTATGATGGTCAGAGTCTTCGGCAGCACTACATCCTTTATATCTGTCTTTCCTTTGAAAGCGCCGGCCTCGATGCCTTTTACTGTCGTACCTCCTATTTCTTCAGGTATCTCCAGCTTCGACATATCGCTGCCCAGGAAGCCGTTTATCATGCCATCTTCCGTCACAGTGAAATCACTCTCGCCCTCTTCCTTGACTACGTTCACTTTGCACACGGCAGTCAGTCTGCCTGCTCTTGCTGTGATCTCAGCTGTTCCCGGTTCGACGCCTGTGACTTCGCCTTTGTCTGTCACTTTCACGATATTTTTATCGCTGCTGCTCCATACGACTACCGGTATTCGGGCACCTTCAGGTGAGGCTGTCACAGTCAGTGTCTTCGTCTCCTGTCTGCCGATTCTGAGATCGTTCTCGCCTAAAGTTATGGATGTGGCGTCCCTGAACTCGTCAAGAGTATGGAACACCATTTTGCACTTGTCGCCTCTTGATTCTTTCTCGTTCTTTACGAATGTTTCTGTCTTCGAACCTGACGGTGCATAGACATCCAGTGCGTAACAGTACGGGATGGCGTCCTTTGCAAGCTCTGTGTCGCTACCTTTTATGACGATATATCTGTCGCCGCTGTATTCGTAATCAAAGGCACCTTCTCCGATGGACTTCACCGACGCCGGTATCGTTATACCTGCGACATGACTCACGGAAAATGCTCTGTCTCCGATAGTCTCAAGACCATCATTTAGATCTGCAGATCTGAGCTGTGCATTGAAGAATGCTTCCTGGTCTATAGTCTTCATCATTCCCGGGAATTCCAGATATCTCACCGATGAGTTCATGAAAGCCATTTTCCCGATGGATTCCAGGCTGTCAGACAGATCCATCTTTTCTATACTGCTTTTGAAAAACGCATACTTGTCTATCGCTGTTGTTTTATCGCTGAATTTTATCGACGTCTTTGCTGCAGGGCAGTATATCAGCGTGCTGCCGTCTGCATCATATACGACGCCGTCTGCTGATGAATATGTACTGCCCCCTTCTGCTACATTGACTGCAGTGAGTTTCGCAGGTGTGGCCTGCGGCGTTCCTGTTCCGGAAACATTTACGAACATCTCGCCGAACCATGTGCTGTCAGTTCCCACTGTTTTCAGCGACGCCGGAAGGTTCAGCGTCTCCAGTGAGTTCATGCCGCTGAAAGCTTTTGCTGCGATGGAAGTCACTCCTTCAGGTATCGTAAGTTCTGTGACAGCAGCCGCCTTGCTGAATGCTCCCGAGGCGATCTCCTTCACGCCTGAAGGCACGGACACTTTCGTGTCTTTGCCGTTATAGGATGTCAGAACTCCGTCTGTTATCTCAAAATCTGCCGGGTCGCTGACTGTGACTTTGCAGACTGCTGATTTTTCGCATGCTGATGCCTTTATTTCCGTCGTTCCCGCTGCAACTGCCATGACTTTACCTGTATCATCCACAGATGCTATTTTATCGTCTTCCGATGTCCATGTCACCTTGCGGTCCGTAGCGTTTTCCGGCAGGACTTCGGCTTTAAGAGTCTCCGAAGCACCTGTGGCGAGGCTGAGAACTGACGGTGTCACTGTCACTGAGCTTACTGCGACATCCTGCGCACTGTCGATATCCACGAACTCCAGCTTGCACTTGTCGCCCTTGGACTCCTTCTGCGAGGTTACATATGTTTCAGCTGTGGAACCTTTGTGACCGTATATCTTTACAGTGTTGTAGTAGGCTGCGAACCCGCTGCCAAGCACCGTATCCTTGTTCAGTATCTTTATGGAAGACCCTCCTGCGGAACCAAGTCCCAGGCTGTCGAAGGCGTCTCCACCTATATCAGTCACGCTTTCAGGTATCTCTATGACAGTACCTGCTGGAAAATACACTTCGCTGAAAGCTCCATATGCTATTGTCTTCAGACCTTCATGGAAAGTGACTTCCTTCAGCCTTGCAGCATAAAAAGCACTGCTGTCTATAGTCTCCACTGACGACGGTATATCTATCTTAGTCACCGCTGCATTGAAAAACGCAGATTTGCCGATCTTCTTAACAGATGACGGTATCGTGACGCTTGTGCATTTTGAATTTTTCAGCGCATTGTCACCGATCTCTGTAACTGTATCCGGTATGGTTATAGCTTCATCGCTGCCGTTATATGCAGTCAGGACCCCGTCTGTTATGACAAAGTCGCTGCTGTCACCGGCCGTATCGGCATAGGACGGCATTACCTGCGATATAC
>CAKQNZ010000064.1 GCA_934255435.1 uncultured Clostridia bacterium
GGTCTACAGAGAACCAGCAGCACCGATTCATATCCAGCGGACTCGATATCCCTGTAGGTATGAAAAATCCTACCGGAGGAAGTTTCGAAGTCATGCTCAATTCCATCGCAGCTACTCAGAAGCAGCATGTGTTCATGTACAGAGGATACGAGGTGGAGTCGGAGGGCAATCCTTTTTCCCACGGTATACTCAGAGGTGCAGTGGATATCACAGGGGCTACAGTACCCAATTACCATTATGAAGATCTTTACAGACTTTATGAGATGTATTTGCAGAAGGATCTGACGAACATGGCCGTGGTGGTGGATGTGAACCATTCCAACTCCGGTAAACGGTGGTATGAACAGGAGCGTATCTGCAGAGATGTGCTGGGCAGCTGCAGATACTCAGTTGACTTGCGTAAACTGGTGAAAGGTTTCATGGTTGAAAGCTATATAGAAGATGGAAGCCAGCCTGTGGATGGCGGTATCTATGGAAAATCAATAACAGATCCGTGTATGGGGTGGGAGAAAACAGAGAGATTCCTGTATGAGATAGCTGAACTGGTGTGACAGCTCAGCGGTGAAAAAATATACTTAAAGGAGAAGACGAATTGAAGAAAACTAAAGTGATAGGTGCAGGTAAATATATACCTGATAAAGTCGTGACAAGTGCGGAGCTTGAGGAGCAGATGGGATTCGAACGCCTGGGTGTCAGGAAAGGAACGATAAAGCTGCTGAACGGTGTTAATGAAAGACACTTCGCATCGGATGAAGAAAACACATCTGATCTTGCTGCGAAAGCAGGTATGCAGGCAATAGAAATGGCAGGAATCGATCCGGAGGATATAGACCTGCTGATATTCGCATCCATATCCCAGGATTTTATCGAACCGGCTACTGCCAATGCTGTCCAGTACAAACTGGGAGCCACGAATGCCAAGTGCTTTGATGTGAAGAATGCATGCAATGCATTCATAACTTCCCTTGAAATAGCAAATGCGTATATTGCTTCGGGAAACGTAGAGACAGTGCTGATCACATCAGGTGAGATAATGCACAATTATATAAAATGGGATTACAACGACAAAGAGGAGATCTGCGAGACCAACGCTACGCTGGGATTCGGCGACGGCGGCGGTGCCATACTGCTGCAGGCGTCAGACGATGAAAATGTCGGTATGAGCACGAGATTCCAGACCAACGGCAATTACTGGGATATAGGAGTAATCTGGGGCGGCGGCTCGATGTACATGGCAGATCCGGACAAGTTTACGATGAAGAATGTGGATCCGGACATGGTACAGAAGAATACCATGCGTGCAGCCAAGTTCTACTTCGATTCCATGAAAAAGAACGGCATAGATATAGACGACGTGGATCTTTACATAACCACACAGATGGGCAAATACAAGATACACCAGCTGGCCGATACACTTAAGATACCTCACGAAAAGATAGTCGTGCAGTGCGACAGATTCGGCAATACTGCAGCAGCGTCCATGCCGATAGCTCTCACAAGAGCCCTGGAAAGCGGAGAGCTGTCTCTCGGTTCCGGTCAGAGAGTAGTGATGTTCGGTGCTGCCAACGGCCTTACATTCGGATATGCGTCATTCGTGCTGTAATAAAGACAAGTGAGGTGCATCAATGAAAATTTATACAGAAAATGATGTCATGAGCGTTGCTGCCGGAATTTTTCCGGCAGCTTCCGTACCTTTTACAAGAAATCTTACCAAAGAACTCGGATATGAGGTGGAAGCAGTAGATGCTCTGATAAGTAAAATAAACGAAACCTATGGTCTTCATATAGAAAGACCGGCTGATGATGAACTGACACTCAACGATATCATCGAGCTGATGAATCATGAAATAGGTGTGGATGATGTCATTATCAGAGATTTCATTACGGAGATATGCGAGACTGAGCCCGACAAGGATGCGATAATCTTCGACGGTGAGCATTACACATACAGACAGATCATGGATACTGTAAACAGCCTGTCGGCAGGTCTCATGAAACTGGGGGCAGGAAAGTCGAAGCGAGTGGCGCTGATAATGTCCAACAGGATAGAATACATACTGCTGTATTTCGCACTGTTCTTTATCGGAGCATATCCTGTACCTGTGAACACAAGATGGGGAAAGCAGGAGATCTTCAATGTCATCGGCGATTCAGATTCGGATATCATAATCACTGAGGAGAAGATAGGCAGCCATCCTTACGGAGAATACGTCGGCGAGTTCATCACTTTCCATCCGGAATTGAAACATGTGGTGTATTTCGGAGACAATCACTTCGGAGATAAAGGTATCACTTATGAAGATATGCTTGCCAGCGGTGAAGGCGTTAATCCTGAGTTTGAAGATATAAAGCCGGACGATGTAGCAATGCTCTCCTATACGTCAGGAACAACAGGTATGCCGAAGGGCGTAATGCTGAAGCAGAATGATATAGTGAAGATATCATGCTACACCACACAGATGTGGCGTACTGAAGAAGAGGAATATCCGTTCTCAATAGCACCGCTTTACTCGGCGCAGGGTTTCCTGAGCCTGTTCATAGATTTTGCAATAGGCAAGACTTTCAAGATGTCATCGTCTTTCAATCCCAACGATATATTGAAAGAAATCTCCAAGTGCGAGAACACTGTGGTGCATACGCAGCCGACGATGTGGTCACTGCTTCTTAACTGCAGGATAATCAACTTCACAAGATTCGATTCACTGAAAAAGCTGGTAGTATCGGGTTCACTCTGCAGCCCGCAGCTGGCGAAACAGATAGAAGAAAAACTTGGCTGCACACTGCTGAACGCATATGGCCTCATCGAAGGTACCAGCGTAGTGACAATGACACGTATGAACGACTCCTACGATGTCAGGATGAATACTGTAGGACGTGTGATACCCGGTATAAAGATAAAGATCGTCGATGAGGAACACAATGAAGTACCTCACGGTGAAGTAGGCGAGCTGGTGATAAAAGGTTACAACATGGCAGGCTACTACAACAACGACGAGAAGACGAAGGAAGTGCTTTCCGAGGACGGATGGCTCTATACCGGAGATCTGGCAAGATACTATGATGATGAGAACATCTGCATAGTAGGAAGATGCAAGGACATGATCATCAGAGGCGGCTTCAATGTATATCCCAGCGATATCGAGGAATACATCCTGCAGATAGACGGCGTCCAGAACGCTGCCGTGGTAGGCAGAGAAAACGAGATACTGGGCGAGGAGATAGTGGCGTTCGTCCTTCCGAAAGCAGGCAGGAGCCTGGTGAAGAACGATATCATAAGACCGCTGTTCAACCAGCTGGCAAACTACAAGATGCCGGACAAGGTGTTCTTCGTGTCGGAACTTCCGACGATACTTGCCGGCAAGATAGACAAGAAACAGCTTCACAAGTGGGCCAAGGACGGTATACCTCAGGACAAGCAGATACTGTTCGGCTCGGCAGAATAAGGAGACAGATATATGGCATATGATGATTTTCTGAAATTCCTCTCAGACAGGTTCGGCGTGGATACGAAGGAACTTGAGGAAACTGATAATTTCGGAGAGCTTGGTGTGGATTCACTGTCGCTCTTCAACATGATCACTGATATCGAAGAGGAATTCAAGATAAGTATAGACATAGACGATATGACGGAAGTGGATTCAGTGAGCAAGATGTATAAATACATAACTGAAAAGGTGGCAGGATGATAAAGATACCGGAGTTAGTACTGGAAGGAAAATACGACATAGACGAGGCATATGTACTGAATGAACTCAGAAACTATGATTTCCGCAGCAAAGACGTACATGAGGACAAGTGTTTCGAAGTGTGCAGGGTCGGAGGATACAGATATATATCTGCAGAGGACGGCTCCTGCAGGATGATAGGCTGGCAGTGCAATTTTGCATCCATACAGAACTACGATATATGCCTGCCGACGATAATCGTCATAGATGTGGATAGTGACAACCGCATCAGCAGCATACATCTCAATGAGAATTTCAAAGGTAGCCAGGGAATACCATGCAGCTTCAGATATCTTGAAAGGAGGCTCCAGGCGTATGAGGGAGCCGAGTTTTCACAGAAAAACGACGTCATGAGCGACGATCTGGGAACAGGATGCAGACATACCTTCGAAGTGATGTACGGAGCATGCACTTTCCGTGAGTGGTGTATAAAAAACGGAGAAACAGACGCATGGATGTCAGAAGCCACTGCTTCGTATCATACGGACGATGGTATCGTGGCTCTGGACAGGAATTCCATCAACGGCACGGAGACTGTGACAGAGATATATATATCGGATTTCAAGGAGCATATAAAGTATGATCATAACGGAGCCCTTTGCGGATGCCGTGATATGAAAATAGAAGGATTCGCACTTGAAGACGGAAGCAGGACAGCCATAGCAGACGCAAAGTATATAACATCTGACAGCAAGGCGGATTTCGATCTGAAGATCCTTAAGATACTTTCGAAACCCTGGATGCAGTCAGGCAAGAGGATCGGTATAAAGAACAAATTCTATTTCTCGCATCTGTGGCCTACCACACTGTTCGGGATACTGGTGCAGATGTTCGCCATAGTGGTCTACAGCGACAGTTATTCATATTTCCAGCACTGTATCAGAGGACTTCAAAAAGATGAGGACCACTGTGCCTGCATAGGTGTATGTGAAGACATAGACGAGTGTATGAAATATTTTCCGGATTTTGAGATAGACGATTTATTTTAGACAGTGAAAGGATGAATGATGAGTATAATCGAATTCAAACATGTTTCAAGAGAATTCAGGAGCGGAAGCGACGTTGTCAGAGCTCTCGATGATGCCAGCTTCGAGATCGAAAAAGGCAGATTCACAGTGATACTGGGACCCAGCGGTTCCGGCAAGTCCACGACGCTGAATCTTCTGGGAGGTATGGACAAGGCCACTTCGGGAGAGATCTGGATAGACGGCAGAGATATATCGAAGATGTCGCTGGCCCAGCTCACAAGATACAGGAGAGAAGATGTAGGCTTCGTTTTCCAGTTCTACAATCTTATACCTAATCTCACTGCTTTTGAAAATGTGGATATGGCAAAGAAAATAAGCAAGGGGCAGATGAATACGGCAGAAGCTCTGAAGGCGGTAGGTCTTGAGCACAGGATGAAAAGCTTCCCGTCGCAGCTTTCCGGAGGCGAGCTGCAGAGAGTTTCCATAGCGAGAGCCATATGCAAGAATCCGAAGCTGCTGCTGTGCGATGAGCCTACAGGAGCGCTGGACAGTGATACGGGAAGAAAGGTGTTCACACTGCTGCAGCAGATGTCAAGGACGTATGACAGCGCAGTAGTCGTTGTAACGCATAATGCAGCGGTGGCACCTGCAGCGGATCGTGTCATCAGGCTGAAAGATGGACGTATACACAGTGTGACAGACAACAGTGCACCGGTAAGTATGGAAGAGGTGGAGCTGTAATGAAATATCTGTTTGTGAAACTACGCAGGGACATATCCAGGATGTGGGTGCAGTTTTTCGCAGTTTTCATGATGTCGGTCCTGGCGATAACCATATACTCCGGTATGGAGGGAGTATGGTACGGACTGAGATGTGAGACCAACGACTACTATACCCAGACAAAACTTGCAGACGCCTGGGTGAACGGCAGCATGATAACTGACGATATGGTGAAGGACGTCAGGGCCCTGGACGATGTGAAAAAGGTCACGAGATCCATGACTGCTACAGTGCAGCTGGATACCGATAAAAACGACAAGCCGGACGTGAAGCTGATGAGCATGGACTCCACAGCACTTTTCGATCCGGTGATACGCGACGGTGAGACTTTCGACAAGGATTCTTCTGACGGCATATGGTTAGATGAAACTATCTGCAAAGAGCGGGGTCTCGAGGTAGGGGACAAGATAACCCTTAAATACGGTCAGGCAAAGAAGACGTTCAGGATAAAAGGAACTATCCTTGATTCTGAATTCATCTACTACACAGGTTCGGTCACAGATACCGTGCCTAACCACAAGATACACGGATATGGTCTGACAGGCAGCAAGGCAGCAGAAAGCTTTTACGGCATGTATGTATGCAACGAGCTGAGGCTCGATGTCAGCAAAGGCTGTGACTACACGAAACTGCAGGCAGATGTGGAGGATATACTGGGAGACAGTTATCTGAACTTTTCCGAGAGAGACGATATTTCTTCGGTAAGCCAGATCACAAAGGAAATCAACCAGATGCAGAACATGGCCAATCTGTTCTCGGCAGTATTCATAATACTGGCAGTTTTGAGCATGTATTCCACGATGACAAGGCTCATCAGCACCCAGACTACACAGATCGGCACAATGAAAGCCATCGGATTTTCCAACGCCGCTATCAGACTGCATTACATTTGCTATGGATTCTTCGTATCACTGGCAGGCAGCTGCGTCGGTATATTTTTCGGAAAGGCACTGGTATCCAGGGCCGTCATGAAAGTCAAAAAGGCTACGCTGACGCTGCCTGAGTGGCAGGTAAGCCTGTCCTTCAGGATATATCTGATAATCGGTGGCATCGTTCTGGTTTGTGTACTGGCCACTATACTGGCAGCGCAGAAAGGTCTGAACAAGATGCCGGCAGAGTCCATGAGGAACACTGCCAATGTGAAATCAGGCAGGAGACATTTCGACCCTGACAGGTTCAGGATCTGGAGGAATCTTGACTACAGGACGAAGTGGATGACAAGAGATAACATGCAGAACATCATCAGATGGGTGATGAGTATCATCGGTGTTGCCGGAAGCATGGTGCTGATGATGGCAGGTCTCGGATTCAGGGACTCCATAAATTTCTCCAACGATTACGTCTACAACACGCAATACTCATACGAATACAAGGTGGTTCTGAACAATGGGTATGATCCGGCGCAGCTGGACGATCTGGAATCAGAGATAAAGTCGGACTATCAGACGGTATATGAGTACAATCTCGATATGTATTACCCTGATTCCGACAATAAAGAACGTCGCACGATCTCAGTAATCGATAAGGGCGATTATGTGAACCTTGACAGAAAAGACGGGAAAGCACTGAAACTGACGGATTCCACAGTAGCTGTAAGCAGCAAGATCGCAGGCGTTCTGGGGATATCGGAAGGCGACGAACTGAAAGTGAGAGTCCTGGGCGACGATAAATATCACAAGCTGAAGATCACAGATGTCGTCATGGCGCCGTCTCCTCAGGGGATATTCGTTTCCAGCGGATACTGGGAAGATGAGATGGACAGGGAGTACACCCCGAGTGCAGTGCTCCTGGAAAGTAAAGCAGATTACGATGCTGTCAGAGACATGGACATCGTCAAGGAGACATCAACTATAGGCGATCAGCTGGCAAGCATGAAGATCATGACAAAGAGCGTCATGACGATAATCTATCTGATGATAGTAGCATCAGTACTTCTGGGCTGTATCATAATATACAATCTGGGCATGCTCAATTATATCGAGCGGTTCAGAGACTATGCGACTATGAAGGTACTGGGATTCTATCAGCGTGAAGTCCGCAGCATAATAATACGTGACTGCATGATCACGACTGTGCTTGGATGGCTGATAGGTATACCGGCAGGTTATAAATTCCTGTCGTTCTATATAGGTATAGTACAGTTCAAGACCTTTGAATGGGTACCTGCGTTATCTGTGCCGAGCTTCATCGTAGCGTCGGTGGTGGTGTTCGCATGCTCCATCATCGTAAACATGGCGGTGGCACATAAAGTGACGAAGATATCCATGATCGAGGCCCTGAAATCAGTTGAGTAACAGGAGTCAATCTATGAGAAAAACAAGCAGGATCATCGAAAGACATATGGATCAGATCAGCACGCTGCAGGATCTGGTACGCCTCACTGGCAGCGTATACGGAGACGACATACCGGTGGTGTGGGACATGACGTCAGGTACAGAATATAGCATTACATACAGGCAGCTCTGCGGCGATGTGTCGGCAGTAGCTGATTACCTGACAGGAAAAGGCATATGCAGAAGGCGTATAGCGGTAATGGGGGCACTGGATCATCACTGGCTGACAGCATTCCTCGGCATCATAAGCAGCGGGAATATCGCTGTCCCCCTTGACAGGAACGATAATACCCTTGAGGAAAAGATAGGGCTGGCGGATCTCTATGGTATATATATGGACGAAACTGTTAAGGATCATGAAAACTTTGCGTCATCACATGGAATAGGTTTCGTGCTGGATACTGAAGAATGCTGCAGGGCAGCTGAGGCAGCAGGAAATGGCAGTAACGGTCAGTTTATATATGAGTCCGATCCGGATGATGATGCCATGATCGTTTTCACATCAGGCACTACAGGTATAGGCAAAGGTGTGGTACTGACGAACAGGAACATCATAGCAAATACCAAGTGCGGCGTGTTTTTCCTGGATGATGGTATACAGGAAGGTGGAAGGACGATACCTGTACTGCCGCCCACACATATGCTGCAGGTGACAGTGGGGCTGCTTACTCCGCTTTACTACGGCGTAACGCTGTGCTTCGGAGGCGGTATAAAATATATATCGAAGAATATGAAAACATTCAGTCCCGAAGTCATGGTACTGGTACCGATGGTCGTGGAGAATCTCTATGAAAAGATAGACCTTAAAATCAGGAAAAAACTTTCGGAGCGGAAGCTCAAAGCCATCATAAGATTCAGCGAGACCATGAGGAAACTGGGGATAGATCTGCGATACAAACTGTTCAGAGAAGTCCATGACGCTTTCGGAGGCAGACTCAGGACCATCGTATGCGGAGGTTCAAGTCTTGATGCAGATGTCATCAGAGGTCTGGACATATACGGCATACAGGTCCTGGAAGGATACGGCATAACCGAGTGCTCTCCGGTGATATCCTGCAACAGGAAAGCCAGCCGACTCATAGGATCTGTAGGTGTCAAGGCACCTGATGAATTCTGTCAGATTAAGATCATAGACGGAGAACTCTGCGTCAGGGGCGATATAGTGTTCAGAGAATATTTCCGCAATGAAAAGGAAACTCAGGCTGCAAAGCCTGACGGATGGTTCCATACAGGAGATATCTGCGCAATGGATGAAGAAGGGTACATACACATCACAGGACGAAAGAAGAACCTGATAATCCTTTCCGACGGCAACAATGTTTCGCCGGAGGAGATAGAAGGCTATTTCTGCAGTCATCCGTATATCAAGTCCATGTTCATAAGCGAGCATTCATCCCGAAGGAACTGCCTGGTGGCATCGGTACATCCGAATTTCGAGATACTGGAAGAAGCAGAGAAGATGGATATACATCTTAAGATAAACGAGCATATCAAGGAGATAAACCGCAGGCTGCCGGCTTTCAAGCGGATCGGCAAGGTAGTGTTCTACGATGAGGATTTCGAGAAGACTGCTCTGGGAAAGATAAGGCGATTCAAATATATACAGGAGAACAATGCAAATGCTGGATAAGATAAGAGAATATTTACATGAGAATTACGATATAGACAAGGACGCTGTCAGTGAGGAAAGTGAACTGGGCAATGACCTGGATCTCACATCATTTCAGCTTGTGGAGATATGTGCAGAGCTTGAAGACGAGTTCGATGTGGAGATCAGCGAAGAGGATCTTCCGGGTATAATAACCATCGGTGATCTGATGAACGTGATAACCAGAAACGGAGGAAAGGCATGATACACATACTGGCGCCGGTAAGAAATTATGAAACGGCGAAAATGCAGATAGATGCAGGCGCAGACGAGATATATCTGGGCGTTGACGGAGGAGATTTCAACGTGTATTCCTACGGTGGCAGATTCAAAAGCATGAATAATGTAGTGACGCAGGTAGCTGATGTAGACGAACTGGCGAAGATAAGCCGTTACTGCCGCAAGAAGGGCAGGCTCCTGCAGCTTACGATGAACATGCATTATATACCGAGAGAATTCGAAGAAGGATATATGGAGCATCTGAAAAACTGCGCACCATACATCGATCAGGTCATAATTTCCAATATAGGGCTGATAAGCAAAGTCCGCAAGGCAGGGATAGATATCCCGGTAGCTGCGGGTTCATTCACATTCATACCAAACAGTGAGATGATAAAATACCTGCAGAGCCTCGGCGTTGTCAGGGTCGTGCTGCCTCACGCATCAAGAGTCAGTGAGATCGCCAGGATACATGACGCTGTGCCGGATATGGAGCTTGAGATATTCGCACTTATCGGAGGCGGCAACAACTGCGGCAGATGCATGATGTTCCACAGCCCGCTGAAATGTGATATAGGGC
>CAKQNZ010000065.1 GCA_934255435.1 uncultured Clostridia bacterium
GAAATCATCTGCTCAGGCGGAAGAGGTCTCGGCGATGCTTCAGGTTTCGAACTGATAAAAGAGTTTGCTGATAAAGTAGGCGGAGTTGTAGGTTCATCAAGAGCAGCTGTTGATGCTGGATGGATCGATCACTCACATCAGGTTGGACAGACTGGTACTACAGTAAAACCTAAAATCTACTTCGCATGCGGTATCTCAGGAGCTATCCAGCACCTGGCTGGAATGCAGACTTCAGACATCATCGTTGCTATCAACAAAGATGCTGATGCACCTATCTTCGAAGTTGCTGACTTCGGTATCGTAGGTGACCTTTACAAGGTTATTCCTGAAATCATCGCTGAGTGGGACAATGCTGAAGCACTCTTCGACGAAGCAACAAAATAAGTATTTACATATTGTAAATGATATTAAAAGAGCCTCTTTCGAGGCTCTTTTTGGTTGTATAATAAGAAATTTCGCTATTCGATGCAGGGAAGGTTTTTTAGCTTACAAAGTTACTGGCATATCGGCATTAAAAGATCAGTTGTAGCAGGGCATATCAGTGGTCTTGAGCAGTCACTTATGATAACACAATATCCGGTCCTTGTCTGGCATCATGATCTGATCAGGTTTCCGAAGATCATTCATGCAGCCACAGGATCAACCTTTATACAATTCTTTCAGGCGGTCATGTATCTGTTTACAGGGAAAACCTACGACATTATCATAGTCGCCGTCTATATGATCTACATATTTGCCAAAAGTGCCTTGTATCGCATACCCGCCAGCTTTATCGTATGGTTCGGGGGTATTTACATATTCGATAAGTTCTTTCTCACTGAAATCTTTGAAGAAAACCTCGGTAACAGAACAGAAACACTCCTTTGTATTATTTTCGGAATCTATCATACAAACGCCTGTGATCACTTTGTGAGAGGAGTTGCGCAGCTTTATCAGTGTATTGAAAGCTTCATTCATGTCAGCTGGCTTGCCTATTATCCTGCTGTCGTAAACGACGACTGTGTCTGCAGCGATAATGAGCAGACCTTCATTGCTGCTGTTATTTTCTTTACTGTTTATGAATGAGGCTTTTTTGAATGCCAGATACATAGTGGCTGCTTCCGGAGACATCTGTATCGGAAGTGTTTCATCGATATCTGCAGGTCTGATCAATGGTTCATATCCGTTTTTTCTCATCATCTCGATCCGTCTTGGCGACGAAGAGGCTAAAACAATTTTTTTCATGATATTATTATGCCATATCCGGCAATAATAAGCTATATATTAAAAAATTTATTTACAGACAGAAGGAAGCGGGGGATTCTATTGAAGGATAAAGAGACGAGAAATGAGGATGTGAGCAAGAAAAAGGTTGCAAAAGCCTATGGTAAATATGCAGAACAGTTCACTCCAAAGCCGAAATACTTTTTAAACTCACTGAAATCCATGGTGATCGGAGGTGCGATATGTGTCCTGTCCTTGTGGATCGAGAACAGATTTATTTATGCCTGTGGGATGTCAGAGAAGGAAGCTGCAACATATACCGTAATGATTCTTGTAATGTCGGCACAGCTTGTTACGGGGCTGGGCTGGTTCGATACTATCGGAAAGTTTGCCGGTGCCGGCGTTATCGTTCCAATAACTGGATTCGCCAATTCAATGGTGGCACCAGCCATAGAGTATAAAAAAGAGGGGATAGTACTTGGAGTCGGTGCAAAACTGTTTTCTCTGGCGGGGCCTGTGCTGGTATGCGGTATAACTGTATCAGCCCTGATAGGTATAGTTTACTGGCTTATTTACTGATAAGGAGGAATCTATGGGAAAGAGAAAACAGACTGTTTTTTTCAGGAACAGACCATATATCATAAGTACATGTGCGGCAGCAGGAAAAAAAGAAAGTGAAGGTCCGATGGCGCCATGGTTTGATATATGTCTGGATGATGATACTTACGGCGAATCTACATGGGAAAAATCAGAAAGTAAAATGCTCAAAACTGTTATGACCGAGTCTATAAGGAGGGGTGGTCTCAGTAATGATGACGTAGGTGCCATGCTCAGTGGGGATCTCCTCAACCAGCTCATGTCATCGTCCTTTATGGCAAGAGATATGCACATACCTTTTCTCGGTATGTACGGAGCCTGTTCTACGATGACGGAGTCACTTATCATGGGTGCAGTGCTCACTGATGGAAAGTACAGTGATAATGTCGTTATTGGTGCTTCAAGCCATTACTGCACTGCTGAGAGACAGTTCAGGATGCCGCTGGAACATGGAAACCAGCGACCTCCTTCAGCACAGTGGACTGCAACGGCAGCAGGTGCTATGCTGCTTGCCGGAAAGAAATCAGGAGACAGGATGGAAACTGACTGTAAAGGAAAGGTCAGCATTCTGAGGAATGTACGTGTCGAATCCGGGACTGTAGGCAAAATAATAGATGCTGGTGTGAAAGATGCGAATCAGATGGGCAGCGCAATGGCACCTGCGGCAGTGGACACAATACTTAATCACCTGCAGGACACAGGAAGGCAGCTCGACTATTATGACGCAGTCTTTACAGGTGATCTTGGGTTCATAGGCAAGGATATCGTAAAAGATCTGCTGTCAGATGCAGGAGTACCGGAAAAACAGATCGAAAATGTATACGATGACTGCGGTTGTATGATATATGAACCGAGACAGGATGTGCACAGCGGCGGCAGTGGATGTGGCTGTTCAGCATCGATCTTTGCAGGATATGTATACAGAAAAATGAGAAGAGGCAATATATCACGTGCACTGATAATATCAACAGGTGCACTGCTTTCGACTATAAGTCCGTTCCAGGGCGAGTCAATACCGGGTATAGCACATGCTGTATCGCTGGAAATCGAATGACGGGGGAAAGAAAATATGGAATATATATATGCGTTTCTGATCGGAGGTGCTATATGTGTGATCGGACAGCTGTTGATGGACTGTACCAGGCTTACGGCACCGAGAGTCCTTGTTGTCCTTGTTACGGCGGGAGCTTTGTTTCAGGCCTTTGGTCTATATCAGCCTCTTGTGGACGTTGCGGCCACAGGTGCCAGAGTACCACTTCCGGGGTTTGGATACAATCTTGCAAAAGGTGCTATGGAAGGTGCAAAAGATGGTTTGCTGGAAGCTGTGACCGGAGGTGTAAAAGCTGCGGCAGGAGGTATAACTGCAGCCATCGGATGGGGATATATCATAGCGGTTATTTTCAGTCCGAAATCTGTGAGATAGATTCTCGGCATGAATTGATTTTATCCTGGAAAATAAAAGTTGTATAAGGCTTGTTGATCAAGTGGTTTAAGGGGCAGGTTCGATATCTCAACAATAAAAATACCGGTCAGCGGTTTCAGATCTCAGATCTGTATTTTCGTGACCGGTATGACTGCTGGATCATCTTATGGATGATATCAGAGTTTATTCATTAGGTTCTTCAGGTTTATGGGATGGTGCGGTAGGAGCCTGAGTAGTAGGAGCCTGGGTGGTAGGAGCCTGGGTGGTAGGAGCCTGAGTGGTAGGAGCTTTTGTAACAGGGGATTTTGTAGTACCGCCATCACCGTTATTGTAACCTGAGTAGTTTCTGTTTGTATATGTCCTCGAATATGTTCCATCGGTGTAATATTCCCCACCTATTGAAACTACATTGCTCGGACGTTCAAAGAATGATTCGGACGGAAGGTCGGCACATACACGTTTCATTACTGCAGACCAGAATGCAGCTGTAGTACCGCTGCTGGAACTCAGTTCTATGTTGACATCTGTTCCCATCCAGAGTGCAGCTGAATACTGTGGAGTGAATCCGCAGAACCATATATCGAAGTTATCGTTGGTAGTACCTGTTTTACCGCCCACAGGCTGTACTCCGATAGCTGCGCTCTTAGCGATACCGTTTGTTACTACAGTACGCAGTATATCAGTCATGATCCATGCTACACCTTCATCATATACCTTCGTTTCTTCAGGCTTTTTCTCAAGAAGAACATCGCCATTAAAGTCGACTACCTTTGTATATGAGATAGGTGTCTTGTATGTACCTCCGCTCGGGAATGTCGAATATGCAGCTGCCATTTCGAGAGGTGTAGCTCCGTATGTCAGACCTCCAAGAGCCAGTGCAGCAGGGTTCAGGTCATTGGCTGTGCCGTCCTCAACAAGAGTGCTGATGCCGTTTTTCTTCAGCATGGAAGCTGAATAGTCGGGACCTATCTTCAAGTATGTCTTTACTGCACAGACATTGACTGACTGTTCTACAGCTGTTCTCAGTTTCATTTGACCTCTGTAGCCGGAATATGCGTTCTTAGGCCATGTCTTACCGTTGAACTGCATAGGTGCGTCATTTATGATGCTTCCTGCTGTGATGTAGCTGCCCCAGCTGCTTCCGTCGCTGTTGCTGAGATCCATTGATTTGCCGTCTTTTTCGTACTCGTACGACATCTGCAGAGCAGGCCCGTAAACGGCTATAGGCTTGATAGATGATCCTGGCTGGTTAGGTGTCGTAGCTCTGTTGTAGAGATGTTTACCGGTAGTACCGCGGCCGCCTATCATAGCCTTGAGTTCACCTGTCTTGTTTTCGATTATTGTCATTGCGGCCTGAGGCTGCCTTGTTTTCTGTTTGAGCGAATAGTTGCTGCTTGATACCTTGTAGTCTTTGCCACTCTTCTTGAAGAAGTCTTTATAGTTCTCATCCTTGAAGAACGCTGCCGAAACAACAGCATTGCCGTCGCTGTCAACTGATTTGTACTGCTGAGGTATCGAGAGGGCACCGCTTTCGATAGTATAGAAACCGGTATCGTTTCTTGTATACATACCTTTGAATTCGATGCTGACATCGCTGGCACCGTTGACTTCAGTCTTGTATATATTGAGGCGTTTGCCCTTGTATATGGTCATATTGCCTTTGCTGTCGAAGCTGTATTCACCATCTTTCAGTGTGAATCTGTCCTGGTCATCGAAATAGTATGACGATGATCTGAGCAGTGTATTGCCGTCTGTATTCAGCAGGTTGCCATCGCTGTCAGTACGAAGATATGCCAGACCTGAGAAATTGCTGTCCTTGGAGAATTCATCGTTGACGATATTCTGGATATCAGAATCCATGGTGGTGTATATCTTGAGCCCTTTGGTGTATATTCTGCGTTCAGCTTCCGAACGATCCATGCCGTATTCAGAGACGAGATCATTTGTCAGCTGATCGATGACATAGTCTGTAAAGTATGACGATGTGCTGTCGTCTGATGAAACACCGACTTTGATGTGCTTTTTCAGATCATCATTGAGGGCTTCGTTCTTCTGGCTTTCTGTTATGAATCCGAAAGACGCCATGTTGTTGAGTACCAGTTCGCGTCTGTCCTTGGATATATCTCCATTATAGAAATATGTAGCTGATCCGGAAGTCGAGAGCTTAGGAAGTGATGAACCTGAGTTGCTGTAGTCTGCGTAAACAAGTGCATATGAGTCCGGTGCCTGAGGCAAAGCTGCAAGTGCAGCACATTCAAGAGTGTCAAGATCCTTGACATCTTTTGAGAAATACGCCTGGGATGCAGACTGGATACCATATGAGTTAAATCCGAGATATATCGTGTTCAGGTAGGCTTCCATTATCTGTTCTTTGGAAAGTTTCTTTTCGAGGATTATAGTGTAGTATGCTTCGGTTATTTTCCTGCTGAGTGTACGTTCACTCTTTTCTTCCGGCAGGAAAACATTACGGGCAAGCTGCTGAGTGACAGTACTTGTACCGCTGATGCCGCCGCCTGTGAGACCATCCTTTATAGCTCCGAGCATTCTTGTGAAATTGAATCCATGATGTTTCCAGAACTTCTGGTCTTCAAGGGAAACAACAGCATTCACCATGTCTTCAGGTATGTCTTTATATTTGACTACAGTCCTGTTGCCACCGGTCATATAAAGGTTCTCGATCTCCTTGCCGCTGCTGTCGTACATCACAGAACGCTGGTTCATCTGATCGTATATATTGTCTGTTTTTATGGACGGTGCAGTCATCAGAATGATACCTACATAGATACCGACAGCCATGACAACTGCAAGGATAGCCATTATGATAACAGCTATAATAGTTCCTTTTCTGCTGGCAGGTGATTTGCGTCCGCCACCTGGGCCGGATGGGATCCTCCTGCTGTTTTTTATCTTTGTCTTCGTACCATCGACGAAATCAGACATTCGATGGTGTCCCTGATGATGTCCGCTGCTTTGGTGAGCAGATCTCTGTTCAGGTCGTTTTGCTGCTGCCTGACTGCTGCCTGCAGACTGACTTCTGTGCTGTGACGTGCTTCTCTGTTTCGTCGATCGCATTGCCCGGTTTCCTGAGGCATATGAAGATCCTGTATAATCCGGAGATCTCTGCTCGGTGTTCCCGCTCTTTTCTGGCGGGTTGTCAAACTGAGCAAAGAATGCATCCATATCATTCTTATGATTGTTGTTGTTGTTTGGCAAAATCTCTTCCTCCTGTTTTAATACAATTGTTATTAATTATATCATATTACAAATTAAATGTAAAAAGAAGATACTGTAAAGATTGGCAGGGATAAAGAATGTTTTTTATAGAATATTGACAAAATAAGGAAACAATGCTATTATAAGTAAAATACAAAACGGTTTGTCGCTGAAGGTATTTTGAATGAGAAGACCATTATGTTACGCTGCTGTTTCTTTTGCCTTTGAAACAGTCATATTTCGTATGCTTGGTGTTGGAACGGCAGCATTGATAATGACAATATGTATAGCTGCATCTGTGATCGTTTTCAGATGTATACGAAGATGCGGCGATGAGGAACGCAGGCGGGCTGCCAGCCTCGTGCTTGTTGTAGCTGCCGGTATGGCATGCAGCTTTCTGGATATGTACAGTTATACAGCACAGAAACAGGATATAGAAGACTGCATTACGGACATAAATACGCTGTCAGGTACAGTACAGCAGCGTTTTTCCAAAACTTCAGGCAGTGGGAAAGCATATGTTCAGTATAAAGTCAGGGTATCGGGTATCAACGGACAGCCCTGCGGCAGAAGGTTCAGTGTTCTCATAAATGACTATTCTGAGAACCTGCCGGATGAAACAGCGATACCGGGAAATCATATCACTGCATACGGAACATGTGAAAAAGCATCAGGCAGAAGGAATCCCGGATGTTTTGACTATTACAGATATCTTGAGGCAGACGGCATATCTGCAGTAATGAGCGGAAAGATATCAGGATGTGTGAAAAGCAGGACATTACCTGGTATCATGAACGAAAAACTTTATCTGATGAAAAGCTGTTTCAACGATGAAATAAAAATGAAATGCGGAGATGAAACGGCAGGACTGATAAACGGTATCATGTTCGGTGAAACATATATGATACAGGAAAATGTGATGGAAACATTCCGGAAAAATGGCACGGCACATATCCTTGCTGTAAGTGGTATACATATAGGTATGGTATACGGGTTTCTATCATTTTTGTGGCGTGGTAAAAAGGGCAGGCTGTTTTTTGTGACAATGAGTGTATTTTTCGTGTGTTATACTGTTCTTGCTGATTTTTCGCCTTCTGTGGTGAGAGCTGCAGCCATGGTGGAAACACATATTTTCGCATCTGTAATGCACAGGCGGTATGACCTTGATTCGGCAGCATTCATGACTGCGCTCGTTTCGATGGTAATTGAACCTGTGAGGATCTTTGATACTGGATTTCAGATGTCTTACCTTGCTGTACTGACGCTGGCGCTTATACTGCCGTATATACACCGCGTATATACCGGCATACTGTCCGCTGGTATTGCAGTGCAGCTGGGACTTGCGCCTTATATGATATATGTGTTTAACAGTATGCCACTGCTGTCCGTATTTATAAATGTGCCAGTGATATTTCTTGCAGGGATCATCATACCGGCAGGTCTTGTTTCGGCAGCAGCCATGATAGTCTGCAGACCACTTGTGTCGCTTGTGATGCCGTTGCTGTCGGTTTTATGCAAGGCACTGATATATCTGAATGAAGCTGTTTATATAAAGGGCGTTACAGCAATAGATGTGGTCAGCCCGGATATAAGGCTTGTGGCTCTGTTCTATATATTTTTATTCCTGTTCATGTCAGAAACAGGAAGGATGCTTTTTATAAAAAAACGCAAGTGGATCATAATGCTTTGTATCATCTTCACACTGGCGGTATCAGGTTTGTGCGGAGCATGCTTTGAGAATAAATTCAAAATTGCAGATGTAGTCTTCGTAGATGTCGGTCAGGGGGACTGCATGCACCTGAGGACACGCAGTGGCAGTTATCTGTTTGATGGTGGCGGGAAGGCAGATAGCGATATCGGCAGGAAAGTGCTGAAGCCATATCTTCTGAAAAACGGTGTGAGAAAGCTCAAAGGCGCCTTCGTGACTCACCTTCATACAGACCATTATAAAGGAATAGCAGAACTTTGCAGGGAAGGCATGGTCGAAAAGCTATATATATACGAAGGCAACAGAGCAAGAGAAGAGAAGATATTGCAGGAAACAGGTCTTTGCAGCGAGGATATAATATATCTGCATAAAGGACAAAGTGCAGTTATCGACAGATATACTGAAGTCGATATACTGTGGCCCGAACATATGGAGCAGGCGGGGGTCTGTACAGATAAAACTGATGAGAATCTGATCAGTATGATAATGAGGGTGCGGCACAAAGGGCGTAGTATACTGGTCACAGGCGATATAGATGATAAATGCCACGACAGACTTGCAGAACTTTATAGCAGTTCTCTGAAGTCTGATATACTGAAAGTGGCACATCATGGCAGCAGATACAGCTACAGCGAAACTTTTACAGAAGCAGCGTCACCGGAAATGGCTGTATTCCAGGTAGGGCGCAATAATTATGGTCATCCCAATGGAGAGGTGATAGATTCATACAGGCGGAAAGGCATAAAAATTTTCAGGAACGATCTTGACGGAGCGGTGGGATTACGATGGAAAAACGGCGGGAACATAGATACCGTCACTATGATCGGGAATACCAGATGAAAAAGGTGTATTGATATTTGTATTTTTATCAGTATAATTGAATGAGACAGACATAAGACCTGTCAGGAAGGAAGATCGTCGATGGCATCAGGATATCGCAGAGAAAAGGAACACGCTTTTATTACAATAGAAAAGGATCTGAAATCGGGGAAAATACCGAGCGTCGTACTGCTGTGCGGCAAGGAGGACTATCTGATACACTGGTATGCGGAAACACTGGAAAAAAAATATATTGCAGATGCCTGCAGGGCAATAGACCTTGTGGTTCTTGAAGATGATGAACTTTCTTTCGATAAGATACAGGAAAGTCTTGAAACAGTCAGTCTCATGTCACCGAGAAAAGTGGTCATACTGCCTGACTTCCTGCCGGCGACAGGGAGAAAATCAAAGAATTTCCCAGATGCGGATGTACGCAGGCTTACCGAATATCTGCCTGATATACCCGAAGAAAGCCTGCTTGTCATGTGCGCTGCTGAAGATGAAGATACCAACACGAAAAATAAAGTCAGGACGGCTGCTTCAAAATGTGGCAAGGTGTATGACTTCCAGCCTCTCAACGATAAACTGCTGCGGAGTTTCATAGAAAAAAGATTCAGGAGTGCAGGCAAGGTACACAGACCGTCAGTCACAGATTCGATAATCGAATCAAGCGGGTATGGCAACAAGGCGGTGGAGTATAACCTCTACAATCTTGACAACGATTTGAAAAAGATAATAGCACATTCGTATGGTGATGAGATAACAGATTCCGATGTCATGGCAGTGCTTTCAGTAAGTCCGGAAAGCAATGTATTTGCCATGCTCGATGCAATAGGACGCAACAGGAAAGATGAAGCCTTCAGGCTGCTGCATAATCTCATGGTTTCAGGCACGTCGGTATTCCTGCTGATACGCATGATAACAAGTCAGATAGAACTTATACTTGATGTAAAAGAGCTCAAAGAAGAGGGTAATCAGCTGGCTGCCATACAAAAGAAGCTGGGTGTTCACCAGTTCAGAGTCAAAAAAGCGATGTCGCTTACAGGAAGATACAGTACCGATCATCTCAGGAAGATACTTTCGGCAGCTTATGAGATAGACGGCAACATAAAAAGCGGACTTTTTGAAAGTACGCTGGCACTGGAATATTTCATTGCATCCATATAGCTGATATAAAAGCTATCGCCTG
>CAKQNZ010000066.1 GCA_934255435.1 uncultured Clostridia bacterium
GATGAATTTTGCAGTTATATGGAGAATTGTCACGGTGACAGGGAACTTGGGCGTAAGTGGTATCTTATAGAAAAAGACGGTAAGGAATATCTCGAATTATGGTCAGAGCAGAGTGGCGGCAGAGTAAGGCTGGCAACTCGTGCTGTATCCGGCAGATTTTCTGACAACGGTACCAACTATATCATGATAAATGAGCCTGAGAGCGGACGTGGACAGCTCATATGCAGATATATCAACCCGCTTTTCAGCAATCGTATCACTCTTTACGAAGTGGAAGACAGCCTTATGAATGAGCTTAGTGCTAAATATGCACCAAGAAGCTGAGCTGGCGTCGATAAATAAGGGATCTGCAGGTAATATCTGATAGTTTTTTACACATCCGGCAATGGTCGCCGGAAACCTGCTCATTATAACATAATAAACGAAAAACATACCCGGAGCTGATGCAGGTTTCGGGATTTTTCGTTTTTGCGGAGGCACAGGCAGGCTGTTATGAGGGTGAATGGTTTTCCGATGATGGTCGCAGGCAGAAAAAATGTGCTGGATCTTTACATTTTGTCACGATTTTCGACAATGGCAAGAATTTTTCGAAATATTCTTGATAGTGACTATGTAATCATGTATAATGCGGGTATGATCGAACGGATAGTCAGTGCAGCCGCAGGGTGTGTTCCTGTTTGTTTTGTAGTTGATGTGATATGGGGAGATCATTTATAACTGCAGGCTGCTTCCGGCAACTCCGGAATGTTCCCATAAACATCCGGCATCATAAAGAAAAAGGACGTTGCATCAAACAGTGCATACTTGATGGTGTGAACGTCCTTTTTCCATAGTGCAGGGAAGCTCCCATGCGGCTGGAGACGTGTCACGGTTTGTGAACAAATCGCATAATGTCCTATGCGGATTTCCACCGGATCCAGCTTGAATGGAACTCACCGCTCCAGCCTGCCGGGCGGATCGCCGATGGCTCTCCGGGGAAAAAGGGCAACTTTCACTGCGTTCGCTGCTGCATAAAAAACTCCGGACAGATGGTGTTCTGTACCGGAGTTTATCGTTCTGCTGTATATCGTCGAAGCGGCAGCCCTGGGCTGCGTTTTAAACGATGCCTGTCTTGTATTTTTCGATTATCATTGGAACGGCGTGTTTCAGCATCTCAAGCTGTGTTTCGAGATAGAATTCATCCTCGAACATCGCATAGTGTATCGATGCATTTGCAAAAATGAATATCAGCGATGTCAGCGGCATATATGGTATTCCCAGTTTACCCTCCAGCTGTTTTGCGTATTCTGTATATCTGCGGTTGACGCCGTCAAAGAATTTCTTGCCGTGTTCTAAATATTTAGGGTGTGTGTATATCTGATACATCAGGCGGTATTTCTTGCCGTGTCTGCTTGCTGCCCAGTAAGGCATCTCTGCAAAAAAGTCCGGGATGTCCTTCGGGTCCTGAGGCGCCCTTGCCATGAATTCGTCTTCGATCTTAGCCATGCAGTGAGCTGTGGATTCGATTATAAGGTCGTCAAGGCTGTCGAAGTATGTGTATATGCTTGCTTTGGAAAATCCGCAGGCATCGGCAAGGGCCTTGATGCCGGTACCCATAAGCCCGTTCTCGGCATAACATTCAAAACATTTTTCCATGACTTCTTCTTTTTTGGCCTGGTATACTTTTTCGTTACGTTCTCTCAAATCGGTCACCTCAGTTCTGTTGTTATCGTGTGAATGACCGCTTATGATAATAACTGAATGGGCGGTCAGATAGATAGATTATATCTTGTATACAATCCATATGCAATAAAATCCAGCAAATTTTGCAGGAAAAACGTCATTTTTTTGAAGAACAAGGGTTTGTAAAGACATTGACATCGGCTCTGATGTCGGATTTTTTGTAAAAAAATAAAAAATAACTGTAAACTGTCCGGTTTGGAGTACATATGGGTCAGATCATGGAGCGGTCTGCAGAATCAGGCAGCTTTTCACAGCAGCAGGGCTCCCAGCTGTCAGAGCATTTGCACATCTTTACAGATATATTTTGTTGACCCATGAGATATCAACGTCCAGAACATCCGGGTGTATGACAGAAAAACCCTCATGTGTCGTCGTGTAGAACAATGGTCTTTTATCGCTGTCCAGGAAAGCGATATCGTTTAGTCCAAAGGAAGTACGCTCAGGGCAGTACTCGCCGCTGCGGGATTCGGCCGGGATATAAAAAGCTTCATATTCCATAAGATCGCTGAAAAAAGACTTGTCTTTAACATCAAATTCATAGACTGTGGCGTAACCATGTGATCGGTGTGTCCCGTACCATTCCAAAGCGTTGTACTTATCGAGCAGAGTCATTTTATACATGGCCTTTGATATCACCGGATCGTTCTTTTTTTCACCGTCGATCTGCACGATCGTTATATACTTTGTGAGTTTACGCAGTTTTAAAAGCAGCTCAACAAATTGTTCATGTGAACTGATGTCGTAGTCGTAATCTGTCATTTCTGATTCGCTTCTCATTATCCGATCCTTTGCTTGAAATTCTATAGTGGTTCCATTTGGTTCAGCATATGTATCCTGTTTCGATGAACGATCATTCTCTTTGGCTGATATTATACACTGACGTGTGTGATACAACAACGATCATTTATATTTGGATTTTTAATAATACGACTAGGTGCAGCTTTGAAGGCAGGATGTGATAATATATTCGTCACTCCATAAAAAATCAAATATGAGATAACTGCAAGGTTAATGATACAGACCGCTTGATAAAGTACAAAAACAGCGTTTTATCCAGCGGTTTGAAAGGAAAAAATGCTGTTGATCGCTGAATAAAATGAAGTTATAGGGGATATTTTCGAACGTCATCACGATGGATGACCTGTTCAGGGATTAAAAACATCTAAGGAAAGTCACGGTGAATGTATGACGATGGTGATTAAATATACATCGCTGAAATTTCATGCAAACAGCCGAGAAACATGTACAAAATCAAGGCTGCTTTTAAATTTGTACATGTTTTTCTTTTTTTGATGACGATTACGGTTTCGGGATTCGAAATAAGTCGCTCAGGCTGTGAACTTTCTGTTTGCAGAGATTTTACAGAAAACGATACATCGTGAAGAGGTGGTAATGAGAAACTTTATTGTTCTGAATTCAGGAAGAAAAATGTGATTCGAATATCCTTGTAATATATAAAGAATCGGGAAAACAAGAACTGTATTTCAGGCGTTGTACAGATAGACTGGAGAAGCTTGTTGGTTTGCCCAAATACAGAGTATAGAAGTATTAAATGCTGCAATTAAAAATTATTGAAAGTCATTATGTTTTGTGAAAATATATCTAATTATATTGCGTGTATTTAGGGTGGGGTGATCCGTCCTTTTATTTTGCATCCGTATAATCAATCTCTATATGATCCAGAGCGAACTCGATCATCGTAACAAGCAGCTCATTACGTGAACGTCCTGTTTTAGCGGACAGATCATCGAGCTGAGCCAGCATCTCATCAGGTATACGTGCTGAAACGACAGAAGACTTGCCACCGTATTTATTAGGTCTGATCACCAGCTTATTCATTCTCATCACCTCAGTATAGAGTTTACCGTATACAGATACCAGAATATACACTACAAAAGTTTACAAAAGTATACATACGTGATAAAATTTAAAATATGTTAAAATGGTCTGTTTTTTTTGAAAGAAATTCTAAGGATGTGCGGTATAATGCTGATCAAAGAAGTGCTTTGTAATGGAGAGGAGAAGCTTATGAAAAACAAATTTCTGATTATAGTGTTTTTATTTGCAATGATATGTCTGTTATGTACAGGTTGCGGAAGTATTACACCTGATTTTAGTGGCATGAAAGATAAAGTAGAAATACAATGTGGAGAAAAACTTGATCTGGATAATTATCTAAATGATAATCTTGTAATAAAAGCATCTATGGAAGATGAAACCAAAGAATTCAAGTTGAGTGATTTGGATCATAGTATCTCTATGGATGAAAAAATATATAATGCGGAAACAGGGGAGGTTGATACGAGTGATTTCGGATCATTTGAATGTGAAGTTGATGTTGATGACAGAGAAACTAAAATAAAAGGTTCTTTTGTTTTTACCCTTGATCTTAAGCCTTTGAAAATCGAAAAAGGTTTTTATGTGTATGAAGATGAAGTTTCAAGCACAGGGTATTCTTTATTAGGCTATTGCAGTTTTGAAAATACATCGAAGCAGTTATTACATATCAAAGAAATCAAAGTAGAATATTTAGATAAAGATGGTATCAGTGTATGCAATACAGATTTGCCGGAGTTTGCACCTGAATACCTGGCAAAGGGCAGGATTGGTTTTTTACATGACACTTTTGCAGGAACAAATGCTGTTATTAATGCACCGGAAGATATTGCAGAAATCAAAATTGATATAGATTATGAAAGAGGAAGTGAAGATAATAGTACCTTGGAAGTAAGCAAAATTAATCTGTTAAATAATTATGATTATAATGTTTCCGGGTTTGCCGCAGAAGCGATTATAACAAATCCATATAATAAAAGTGTGGAATATTATAATGTTGTAGCTGGTATGTACGATAAGAATGACAAACTGATAGGTACTATGACAGCGATGGAGACATCTAATTTAAGTGCTAAATCTAAAGCTAAAAAAATAGTGGCATGGTTACCGGATTCTAATACAAGGCCGGATTTAACAAAAACAGTCAAAGCATCAGCATGTGTGACCGTTTTCGAAAAAAAATAATTGTATATAGTTGAAATATATGGATCAGTACTGGACAAGTTTTTAGTCAACCAAACATCGTAATATTGAGAAACAGCAAATACATAACACAGCTCATAGGAGGCGTAGTAAATGTACATAGTAAAACGGGTAATAGTTTCAGTAATTGTATTAATAATAGGTGCTACAAGCTTTTGGGGAGTAAGCGTCTGGGCAGAAAATCCGAAAACATATACTGAAACGATCAGCAGAATCGAGGATTTTCAGGATAATGCCATTGTACTGACAGGAACAGCAACGGGAATGGCAACAGTAGCAGCGATGGTTCCCGGGGATACAACAACACCTTTGGCAAACAAGCTTGCAGATGTGGCAGGGTACATGGTGATTGTATATGCCGCTTTAACCATGGAAAAGTATATGATGACACTTGCAGGTTTGTTGCTGTTTAAAATCATTATTCCGGCGCTCTCCATTCTTACAGCAGTAATAGTTTTGATCAGAGGCACGGAACGACAGGGAAGATGGAAAATCGCTTTTGCAAAGATCCTGCTGGTAAGTATTGTGTTATGGGCACTTGTGCCTTCGAGTATGTACGTTTCAACGATGGTCCAGGAAATGTACAATGTTTCGGTAGAAACAAAAATGGAACAGATCGAAAAAGAAAATAAGCAGCTGGAACGTGAGGCAAAACAGAGCAAAGCGGACACTGACAAAAAAAGCGGTTTTTTCCTTACGAAGTGGTATGAAAAAGCAAAGGACAAAGTGAGTGATACTAAAATTTCTGCAACTCAGAAAATCAAAGAATTCGAAGCAGTGCTTGATAATCTTATTGAAGGCGTAGCAGTGCTGATCGTGACTACATGTGTTATTCCGCTGGCAGTCATGGTCCTTATGCTGTGGCTGGTAAAACTGATCATAGCGCCGGGAACGGAATACAAAGTTCCAAAATTACCCAGAGTATCGAAGTTTATAGGCAGGAGAAAGCAAAATGCCGATGAGCAGAACAAAGCTGAGCGACCTGACTTTTCCTGATACACGAAATAGAAAGATATTATTTTCGTCTGAAAATAATATAAATACATAATGCGTCAAGGCAGGGACAGTTTGGAAAACCATTTGCAGGAACAGGAGAAATAAGTATGAATGAAGTAATAAAGCAAAACGGCATGGATGAATCTGATAGTACTGGCAGTGTTAATGAGATAATGGAGATACAGGCAGAGCTTTTGCAGGAGGCTAAGGAAACCATTGACAGCAACAGGTTCCGAAGTGTTCCTGTTGCGGAGCTTGCAACACTTGGTGCCGGAGTTTCATCTCTTATACCTGCATTTAATACTTTTACACAGACAACTTCAATTGCCACAGACGGTCTTTTTCGAATTGCAAATGCAGCAGCAGGTGACACTTTGAAAATGGCAAAAAACGGAAATGCCTGGGGTGCTATGAAAACAGCATCCGGCAGTTCCAAGATGGTTCAGCTTGCTAAAGCAGAACCCGTTTCTGCAACGACAAGAACGGTAACTGCTTTCAATCCGGCGACTATGATGATGGCAGCTGCTTTGTACTCGATAGAGAAGGATCTGACAGAAATAGTTGAAACTCAAAAAAAGATACTGGCATTTCTGGAAGTGGAAAATGAATCGCAGATAGAAGCAGATGTTCAATCTTTGATCGATATAATAACAACATATAAATATAAATGGGATAATGACCTTGCTGTGTCGAACAGTCATAATGTAGTAATGGATATACAGAATCGGGCCCGAAAGAATATCATTGCTTATCAGAAAAAAATTTCAGTGACCACGGCCTCCAGGACGCATGTGGTTACTAAGAGTAAGGTAAGATCGGCGCTATATGATCTGGAGAAAGAATTCAGGTATTACAGATTATCACTGTATATATTTTCGCTGGCTTCGTTTCTTGAAATAATGCTGAGTGGAAACTTAAAGGAGGAATATATTTCGGGTAAAAAAGAAGAAATCAATTCGCTGTCGATAAGATACAGAGAGCAATTCAAAACGAGTTCGTTGTATCTGGAAAAACTCGGGGATTCCGGGGTTGAATTTAATATCGTAAAAGGTATCGGAACTGCCGGAGAAACCGTAGGAAAGGTGATTGGCAGTATTCCGGTAGTCAGAAAAGGGCTTGCAGATGAATTTCTGCAAAGTAAAGGAGCAGCTTTACAGCAAAATGCGATCGAAACAGGGGACGAAGTAATAAAATCGTTTGCTGCGATGAGTAATCCAGGAACAGGTGTGTTTGCCGAAAAGATGGAGGATATTATCCATATCTATAATCACACCTCGCAGATATGTTTTGATAATGAAAATATTTATCTGATTGAAGAATAATCGCATTAATAGGAAAGAGTAAAAAATTTCCTATATAATAATTTATAGGTTCAATAGTTTACCATTTTTGATGATTTTTCGAATGAAAACATCGAATCGGGATTGTGAATTTATGATTTTGATCTGTTTTTTCACCCCCCCACGAAAAAAGAGCAATCCCTTCCGGGATCGCTCTCATGATTATCAGATATCATTGGAATTTCAACGGTCTGGGGTTTAGCCGAAGTATCTCTTCAGCAGACCCTGGAATGCTCTGCCGTGTCTTGCTTCGTCCTTAGCCATTTCGTGAACTGTGTCGTGGATAGCATCCAGGTTCTGTTCCTTTGCCAGCTTAGCCAGTGCTTTCTTGCCTGCACATGCGCCTGCTTCTGCTTCGACACGCATTTCGAGGTTTTTCTTTGTTGAGTCTGTTACTACTTCGCCCAGGAGTTCTGCGAATTTAGCAGCGTGTTCTGCTTCTTCGTATGCTGCCTTTTCCCAGTAGAGTCCGATCTCAGGATATCCTTCTCTGTGAGCTACTCTTGCCATTGCAAGGTACATACCTACTTCTGAACACTCGCCGTTGAAGTTGTCTCTCAGGCCCTGGATGATCTCAGGATCAACGCCCTGTGCTACACCTACAACATGCTCGTCGACGAATTCGACAGCGCCTTCTTTGACTTCAACGAATTTTTCTGCAGGAACTCCGCACTGTGGACATTTTTCCGGTGGCTGAGGGCCTTCATAAGTGTAACCGCATACTGAACAAGTCCATTTCATAATAATTTCCTCCTTTTGATTATGTTCCGGCTGCTGTGACGCCGGTATATTCTACCTGTGATATATTATATTTAATTTACTTGCGTTTTGCAAGTTATGGTTAAAGTATACTTAAATAGTCCAGTACAGTCAAGAGCTTTTTTGAAAAAAGTTCAAAATCCTTTCACTTTACCTTTTAAATAAAACAAGGTATAATTATTAAGATACAGATATATGATACAGTCAGAAAGGCAATATTGTGAGACGATACAGGATTTGCAGAGCAGCAGCAGTAGTGACTGTGGTGGTCATGACAGTGCTGGCAGTGTCGGGATGCACGACATTCGACAATTTCAGAAAAGCATTTATAGATAAATCAGGCGGCAATGACACGACTGTGCAGATCGGCGTGTTTGAACCGATCAGCGGTACTGAGAGCGAGGCGGCGGCTCCTGAAATCAAAGGCATAGAGCTGGCGCATGAACTTTATCCCAGCGTTGCAGGCAAGGTAGTTGATCTGATATACAGCGACAATGCTTCAGATATATATGCAGCAGATACAGCGATAAAGGATCTCGTATCAAAGAAACCTGCAGTGATCCTGGGAAGCTACGGCAGCGTATACTCGCTGGTGGCAGGAGATACGATCCTTGAGTCGAAGATACCGACTATTGCCATGACCAATACGAACCCGCTGGTGACAAAGAACAACCCGTATTATTTCCGTGTATGTTATGTAGACTCCAACCAGGGCGATATCCTGGCGAGGTATGTGCTTGAGAGCAGGAAAGAAAAGACTGCAGGAGTCCTGCTGCCGGAGGATGATGATGCGGCAATGGCGATGGCTACAGCATTCACAGACAGAGTCAAGACCGAGACCGGCAATGAAGATGCGATAACTCTGTACGAAGAATACAATACAGGCGACGAGGATTATTCAAAACAGCTTGAAGCTATCCGTGAAAGCGGCGTGAAGAGCGTCCTGCTGCCGGGAGATATGGCGGATTCGCTGAAGATAATACGCCAGGCTGAGAAAATGGGTCTCGATACGCTGTTCCTTGGCGGCAGCGACTGGTCGACAGACGAGTTCAAGTCGATGGGAGGCAGCAAGCTGTCTGGCAGCAATACGGCCTTTGTAAATTTCTTTACATCGGATGAGAATTCTACGAAGGAGTCGGAGGAGTTCCTGAAGGCGTATCATGACAAGTACGGTGCAGATTCGGATCCGGACAACAATACGGCTCTTGGATTCGATGCATATATGGTAGCTCTGAAAGCCATCGAGAAGACTGACGGTGACGTCAGCGGCAGCAGTGTGAAGGCAGTGCTTTCCGGAGGGAAGACTTCATTCAAAGGCGCTACGGGAGAGATAAGGTTCAACAATATGGGTGATCCTATCAAGACAGCGTATATCAGTGAATGGAAGAACGGCGAGATGGAGACCCTTTACACGGTGGAGCCGACACTGTAGCCTGAAAAAATGATTTCATGCCGGACACCGGGCTGACGCCTGAGATACGCCGGACAGTATAAAAAGTTAATGTTATAGGAATACAGCTTATTGAAGATAATAAGTTATAAAAGGAGAAGACAAATGGAACAGAAAATCAAAGAGGCACTGGATCAGATAAGACCTTTCCTGCAGAGAGACGGCGGAGATATCGAGTTCGTGGAGTACACTGACGACAATATCGTAAGAGTAAAGCTTCAGGGACACTGTGCAGGCTGCCCGGGAGCACAGATGACTATAAAAGGCGTAGTTGAAAAGATCCTGAAGGAAAGCTATCCGGAAGTTGCCGGAGTTGAAGCTGTATAACGGCGGAGGATCTGGCAGTAGATGGATTTTTTACAGAAAGTAAATGATCGTATAGAAGAAAACAGGGCAGAGATGATATCGTCTCTGTCCCGTCTTATATCTGTGCCAAGTGTGGCTGTTTCATCCGATGGAAAGTATCCTTTCGGAGAAGATGTGCAGCGGGCATATGAGCTCATGATGCAGCTGGCTCAGGATGAGGGCTTTGTGACCTTTGACGCTGACAGCTACGGCGGGCATATAGATTTCAAAGGCAGTGATAAGGGCATAGTGGGAGTGATCGGTCATCTCGATGTGGTGCCTGAAGGCGACGGCTGGGATTTCGAACCTTACGGCGGAGAGGTCACAGACGGGATGGTCTGCGGCAGAGGCACCGTTGATGACAAGGGTCCTGTGGTCGCATCTTTCTATGCCATGAAGGCACTGAAAGACTGTGGTTATCAGCCGAAACGCACCATAAGACTGATACTTGGTCTTGATGAGGAGACCAACTGGGACGGTATGGAATA
>CAKQNZ010000067.1 GCA_934255435.1 uncultured Clostridia bacterium
GATAGTATCCTTAGTCTCGCAAAAAACCTCCGCTGCAATGCTCTGCTTTGGATGCTGGCTTTGCTGCGGAGGTTTTTATTTTTTCATAAGTTCAGTTTCGAAAAAGCCTTCCTGGCGTCACTGTGCTGTCAGGTATACTGCATATTGTAGCTGCGTGATCCTGCCTTTCTTACTTCGTCTTCACTGTCTTTGTCTTCGACCAGTCTGAATAATACTTCGTGCCGCTGACTGTCTTGTATGTCCTTACTCTGACGTAGTATTTTTTCTTTGCCTTTAGCTTTGTTATCTTCTTTGACGTCGTTTTGCTGCTGCTTACTGTCACGGTCTTCTTACCGGATGTGAACTTGCTGTTAGCAGCGTACATCACCTGATAGCCGGTGGTCTGGGAAGTCTGTTTCTTCCATTTCACGGTCAGGGCTTTTTTAGCTCCTGTGAGTTTTGAAAGACTTGTTCCTTTAGGGTTTATCTTAAAGCTCAGAGACTTGCTGCCGCTGTAGTTTCCTTTGAACGTGATCTTTACGGTATATTTGCCGACGTTCTTCATTCCTGAAGGATACTTCACGGTGTAGTCACTGCCGTTTTTCAAAGTCTCGCCGTTTTTGTCGCTGACTTTCACTGACGGTTTCTTCACTTTGCCATTGTATGTGTATGATGCTGCTGACAGTTTGAATACAGCAGGTCTGCTGATCACTATACTGTCTTTTACTGCATCACAGACTTTGCAGTGTATGGACTTCGAGCCGTCTTTCGTGCATGTGGCTGCCTTGTCCAAAGTTTCGGCATCTTCCCACTGATGAGTGACATTTATCTTTATGTCCACCTCGTCTTTCGCATTGTAGTTGTCCTTATCCGCTTCGGACGGAGTATAAGATGCTTTGAACGTGTCCTTGTCTCCGACCTGCTGCGTGTCGTCTTTCCATTTGAAGCCTTCAGGAAGCGCCACGTCAGAAAGTCTATCCTGGCATGATGCTGTCAGGTCTGTCGGTATCTTCGGATCGGCCTTGACTACAGTGACATCACAGACGGACTTGTATCCTCCATCCACCGAGGCTGCTGTTATCTTCACACTGCCGGTGCGTTTTGCTGTGATGAAGCCATTATTCGTATTTACTGTCGCGGTATCTGTGTCTGCCGATGTCCAGTTGACAGCCTTGTTCGTAGGGTTTTTCGGAGTGTAGTTCACGAAAAGCTGCTGTTTTTCACCGTATTTTATCGTGACCTCAGATTTTTCCAGACTTATGCCTTCCACATGCACGATGCTGGTTTCTGTGCCTGCTGTTTTCCAGAGACCGGATGACAGGTCTATATGTATCGCAGGTCTTACTGCATAGATCGGACCTGTGAAGACTACCCCGCTGCTGCTGATACCTCCGTTGTAGCCGACATAAGCTGTGTATCCGCCGGAACGGCCCTGTGAACGGAGCCACCAGTAGCATTTACCTGCGTATCCTGCATCTGTATCGCTGTATGATCCCATTGCTTTAGCATATGTAGTGGTCTTGCATGAACGTGATTCATTTCCTCCGAGGGCATCAGTAAATCCGTATGACTCTGAGGTTTCTGTGCCCGTCACGTCCTGTTTCGACAGAAGGAACACTTTATCAGAGCTGCTCTCACTGCTTTCAGTGGAACTGTCGCCGTTATCCACATCAGTTGATTTTATGGCTGACTGCTCGTCCGCACTGAATGCAGCATCGATGAAGTTTCTGCTGCTGTAGTCATTGCCGTTTCCATTCGCAGCAGCATCGTAGCCGTTGAGCCAGCTCCTGATAGTGCTGTTTTGCCATGTCACATTGGCTGTTATCCAGTCATCGACAGCTTCATTGTATCTCTTGTCGTCCACAGCTCTGTCTGCCAGAAGCAGCGCATCACTGCCGTCCACTTTCAGCACACGCCATTTTACCGGCTCATACTTAAAATAACGATACACGTTCTTGTCTTTCCAGTTGTACTTGGAATCCAGACCGTTCACTGACGGCGAAGTGGAGTCCGAGCCTTTGATCCTGCGGTATCTGCTGCCGTCCACGGTGATATCTCCGTTGCTGTCCCAGTCTTCCGCACTCTGCAGCTTGCTGTAAAGAGCTGCGTCTTCTATGATATCATTGTCTTTATCATAGTATCCTCTGAAATAATTGCCTTTATAGATCGAACCATATGTTGCTTCATCTGCTATTACCTCCTTCTGAGGGTAGCTTCCGAAATATATGCAGTCCCATGTGACGATCTGTTTGTTCCGGACAACGGAGTCTGCTGTGATCCTCGGATCAGCAGGACGCTCTGCTCCGTAGGCTTTCAGTGCTGCAGGAGTCCCCGGCAGCAGCCATGCAGTCACAGTCAGCATCAGCGCTGCTATGACGATGCGTGCCCATCGTTTATTTGTTTTGATTTCCATATTCCTTCCTTTCCTCAACATATCTGAAAAATGAAACATTACATATATAATGATTTTATACCCATATTGACTGTCATAAAAGACATTTTTGCTGTTTTTCGACTTTTTTTACATCTGCTGCAGAACTAACGCCGGATCAGACTGCAACCCCGTCAGATATTCCCATATACAGCGGCAGAAATGCCGCTGCTGCACGAAAGGCTCCGGTGTTCACAGCTTCCATACCCTCGACGTCTGGCTTTGCCTTCCGGTGTGTCCTGTAAAAACACAAAGACTGCTGCACCAGCGGTCACATACCGTTGATGCAGCAGCCCCTTCGACCGGTGATCACCGGTCTGATCCATATCGGTTTTATATGCACTGCAGGATATTTATCTAGTTACGGATATCCTGCAATTGCTTTTTCATATCACTGACAGCCCGCTATTCTGCGAATATGCTGCAGATCCTGACTTTGCCGTCTCCTATCGCGCCTGCCCTCTCGATCAGCTTGCCGCTGGCCGGATCTATCTTCTTCAGGACATTCTGTCCGATAGTCGATGATGTGGATGACGCCCAGTAGAGGCTGCCGCTGCCGTCGAAGGTCATGGAGTTGTTGGCTACTGTTGACGGATTGCCGTCTACCGCCGAAGTCCTGCTGACTATGAACTCGCCTGTTCCGTCAGTCGGATCCAGTCTGCAGAGTGCTCCAAGCGACATGAGGCCGTATATGTTGCCCTCCTTGTCGGCTGCCATGCTGTTCAGCATGTTTCCTGCACCAAGGCCGAAGTACATCGACGTGCTGAGCGCTGTCTGCTTTCCGGTGGTCATGTCTATCTCGAACATCTTCAGCGTGCTGGCTCCGTAAAGCTTGCCCCGCTTGCTGTCGTAGGCCAGAGCCCTTATGATATTAGTGCCTGCTGAACCTACATTGACGTACTCGTAATTCTTGCTGCCGAAGTCTATCTTCACCAGCTGCTTGCCGCCTTTGAGATAAGCATACACCACGCCGCCTGCGTTGGCTGCGCAGACCACTTCACTGCCTGACGCCACCTTCGTCAGTGCTGACGGGTCCTCCGGTGAGAAGGATACCCATGAGCCCTTGATGGTCGTATCGTTCGTTGACGATGTCACATATCCGTAAAGTGTAGTCGCTCCTGCACCTGATACAGTGACCTCGCACTCTGCCGATACCTTGCCGTTCTTCGTCGCTGCCTTCACCTTTGCAGCGCCTGCTGCCACGCCTGTCACATTGCCCTCATCGTCCACCTTTGCGATCGCTTCATTGTCACTGGACCATGTCACCGACTTGTCCATGAAAACGCTCAGCGGCAGGACTTTGGCCGTGAGTTTCAGGCTCTTGCCCGCATTCAGGCTCATCTTCGACGATGAAAGCACGATCGACTCAGGTTCCACCGACTCCGGCACTTTCACTGATGACTCGCCCGGCACATATATGAAGGATATCTGGGATCCCTCCTCGCCTGCCGGATAGAGCTTCATCACGTCTGCAGTCTCTCTGTCGATGACGCAGATGTTTCTCTCGTCACGGGACGCTCCGCACTGGCTGTAGTACAGCATGCCGGACGCCTCGTCGAAAGTGAGATCTGTCTCATATGACGCCTTTGACTCTGCCCCCGTCTTTCCGATGAGCTTTGCAACTGCGTCGTCGCCTATGGTGTAAAGCTTGCCGTCGGCTGTGATGCCGTAGATCACGCCTTTGTCGTCAGCTTCTATGCTGCCGATCCTGACTTTTGTGCCGTCGGCATCTTTCACAGTTCCCAGCACATGCCATGAACCGTCTGTCAGGTCTATCTGGACGAATCTGTTGTAGTTGTACGTCATGCCGTACATTATACCTCTCGTCCTGTCGAAGGTCATGCTGCCCATCTTTTCGGAAACTTCTCCCACGGCCTCATATGCCTTCGTCTTCTCGTCTATCTTTATGAAACGAGGTTTCGTCTCATTGGTGTACGCATAGATATCATCGTCGTAGCGTGCACCTGCTGTGAGGCCGAAGCTGTAGGCCTTGCCTTCGTCATAGGATTCGCTGCTGTTTCTGTCTGCCGGCGAGAAGCTGATGAACTCGTTCTTCACGCTGTCAAAGAGCATATCCTGATAGAGGAATGCTTCCAGCTTCTCAGGAGCTTCGATGACTTTCACAGTTATTGTCTTTGAAATTTTATTGCCGTTGTCATCCAGGCTCACTGTTATCTTTGCAGTACCGTTCTTCTTAGCTGTCAGCTTGCCGCCCTTCGAAACTTCCACCACACCTGTATCATCTGATACATACTGGAAATCCTTGTTTGTGGCGTATACCGGGTCGGTGCTCACCGTCAGCTGCAGCTGTCCGCCCTTGATGAGGGTCGTGCTGCTGCCCTGCTTTATCTTTATATCCTTCACTGCCACATACGGCGCTTCAGGTTCGTCGCTGTATACGCAGTAAAGCGCTGAAACTTCGGAGCCCGCTTCACCTATTGTGCCCACCGGGCTGGCGTATCCGCTGGCAGGATCCACGATGCAGAGTTTAGCGTCGTTTGACTTGGAGATCTGAGCCCAGTAGAGGTAGCCGTGTTCCATGTCATATGTCATGGACTGTTCCAGGACTGCGTTCCTGCCGATGTCTCCGATCTTCGTCAGAGTGCCTTTTTCCACGTCCACCGTGTAAAGTGCCGACTTGCCGGTCTTATCTCCGTCGTCCCTGGCTATGGCGTAAAGTGTGCCCTTGCCGTCAGCTGCCAGTGTCATCAGCACTTTGTCGTCCTGTTTGCAGACTTCCGTCAGCTCGCCGCTGGCCAGATCCACGATGCTTATGTTCTTGTCGCCGCTGACAGCGTACATTATGCCACTGCTGTAGTCGAAGGTCATATCGGAGACCTTGGTATCCACATATCCCAGTGGTTCAGATTCTCTGCCGGAAGCCTCGTCTATCTTGTAGAAGCTGCGTCTGTCATCGGCTTTTGTGCCGCTCTCGTATGCGTAAAGGCTGCCGTTATAGTATGCGCCTGCGCCTATGGTCACGTTGTTTCCGCTCTTGCTCTTCACCTTGTAGGTTTCAGGTTTCTGAGGATCGATGGAGATCCATGCGTTCATGGCCAGGCTGTCGTTGTCCAGCATCAGGAACCCGCCGAGATTTTCCACAGGCTCCGTGACTTTGACGGTTATGGTCTTCGAGACTTCCCTGCCTGTCTTGTCGTCAGTCACCTTGACGGTTATCTTCGCTGAGCCTTCGTTGTATGCTGTCACTTCTCCGCCTTCGTTAACATCAGCGATATCCTTGTCGGACGTTTTCCATGTAAAGGTCTGGCTTGTGGCGTTGTACGGAACTGTCTCCGCCTTGAGCTGCATCTTCGTGCCCTTCACCATTACGCAGTCCTCGGCTGCCAGCTTCACGTCCTCGAGCTCCACATAAGGTATCTCAGGAACGCTGTCCTTGTCAGGCACCATGTAAAGTCCTGCCACCTGGGAACCGATGTTGCCTATGACTCCTGCATAGTACATTTCCTTCTCGCCCAGATCCATCACGTAAAGCGATGACGACTGTGCCTGGTTCACCTGAGCCCAGTATATGTATCCACTGCTGTGATCGTATGTCATTGACTGTACATAGGATACTGCCGGGATACCGTACTTGCTGCTGTCAGGATCCGCAGTGTCTTTGCCTGTCTCCTTGTCGATAGTCACCAGCTTGCGATCCTCGTTGACAGCGTATATCCTGCTGCTCTTGTAGTCCTTTGAAGGAACGCTGGTCATGGCTACCACCTTGCTGCTCTGGGCGCCGATGTCAGTAGTCTCTCCGGTGTTCAGGTTTATCCTCACAAGGTTCGTGGCGTGTCCCGTGCTTGATATGCCGTACATCGTATTGTCGGTGTAGTCGAAGGTCATTTCCACGATCTTGCTGTCGGACTTGCCTATGTTCCTGTAAACCCAGCTCTTCGGATCCACCTTGTAAAGGTATCCGTTGCTGTCGTAGCAGTAGTAGTATCCGTTGACATATTCACCGGCGTATACGAACTTGAGTATCTCCGCCTGTGTCTTGTACTTCGTCGGTTTCGCCGGATCGAAGCTTATGACTTTGTTGTTTGAGCTGTCGTGCCAGTCGTGGAGCAGATATCCGTAAAGGTTGCCCGGATTGGATATCACCTTGACTTTGCAGGACGCTGTCAGGTCTGTGCCTGATATCTTCGCAGTCACCGTAGTGTCGCCTGCTTTGACTGCCTTTATCCTGCCGCGGCTGACAGTTGCGATGCTGTCGTCGTCAGTGCTCCATTCGATCTCACTGTTGTTCAGGTTCCATGGAGTCACTGCTGCGAACACTCTGCTCTCCTGTCCGGGGAACAGGGCTATGGATGTCTGGTTCAGCGTGATGCCCTTCGCTTCGTCAGTGCCCTTGATGTCGAGATTTCCCTTGTACGGTATGAAAAGTCCCGATACTTCGCAGGCTTCGTCGAACTTGCCGACTTCCGTAGTCTTTCCTGTCTTCAGATCCACCTTGTCCAGTCTGCTTATCATCTTCTTTGTGGATGCGTTGTAGCTGAATACGTACCAGTACATCTGGCCGTCGTTGTGGTCGTATGCCATTGACTGGCGGTAGCTCAGTGTCACCCAGTCGTCGGACTCGGTCTCTGTCACCTTGCCGCTGACATCGTACTTCGCATTTGTACCGTCTACTTTACACAATTCGCCGTCTTTGCTTATCGTGTAAAGCTGACCTTCCGTGGTGCAGCCGAGGGTTATCATCTTCTTGTCAAATTTGCCCTTCTCTGTCACGGTACCGTCGTAGATGTCCATAGTTCCGAGATAAGTGCCGCCGTCTCTGAAGTATACTATGTAAAGTTTACCTTCTGCATAGTTGTACGCCATATCGCTTATCTCTATATCCATATCCCTGATCTTCGTCTGGGACCATACGCTGCCCTGAGGCGTGTAGACGCTCAGCTCCTTCAGCGCATTCACTGCGATCATGTGACCGTCGATGTATTCCGCTGCATATATGCCGTTGACCGCTGCCACGTTCCTGGCATTGGAAGCGTCCTCTTTGTTTGCCTGCACCATGCCTGCCCTGAGGTTAGCTGTATCACCCATGCTGAAACCATATATGCTGTCTTTGTCCAGAGCTGTCGGCTCCTTGAATCCGTTGTTGGAAAGTCCCAGATCCATGTCGTAGTCTGTCTGGTTCATGGCGTAGTCCAGAACTATCATCATGAAGTCGTCGCCGTATTCTGTAACGTCGAATTCCATGTCGGTGACTTCCTCACCGGCCTTCTTCTGATCCACCTTGAACCTGCCGTACTCCGTAGCACCGTTGGCGCTCTTGAAGATAACTGCAGCTATGTACTGGTTGTCCTTGAAGGAAGCTGTCAGCATGGTCTTGTCTCCGACTTTCTCTGCCTTCGGAGTTCCTACCAGTTCCGGTTTCTCGTTGTCTATTGTTATCGGATATTCCAGAGTCTGCGTCTTTCCCTTGTAGTCCAGCTCCGCCTCCACTTTCAGTGTGACTTTGCTGTTGTTCGGGAGCATGTCTTCGCTGGCTCCGTTGCCGCCGTTCCAGAGTTTCGGCGATCTGTATATCCTGTATGTACCGTTGCTGTCGTTGTAGAAAGCCTTGGTCACATAGTTGTCTCTGTAATGATAGTATTCTTCATCGTCCTGATCGTCGGTTACAGTGAAGTCTATCTTTTTCAGATTCCTCAGAAGTCCGCTCTCGAACACGTCCAGCTTGTTGACTTCTGATATTGCTGCCCTGTCTTCATCGTACTCCGTCTCGACGTATGGGTTGACGCCGAGGATGGACTGCTCCGTCCACATATATGTACCGTAGGAATTTACTTTTCCATTGGTAGTGTAGTGGAGATCCTGTGCGTCGAAGGCTGAAGCACCTGCCCAGTCGCCGTAGAATCCCATGTACGGCAGGGAAAGTCCGATGCCGTCGTAATTCTCTGACTTGAGATATGAGTAGCCTTCCACGTATATACCGTTAGGGAAATACTTGTCCAGCTCTGCCTTTTCCTTGTCAGATACCTTCACATCCACCTTTACGGAAGCTGTGTCGCTGCCCTTTACCAGCAGTGCTTCCTTGTCCAGCTCCACGTCGGACTTCAGGCCTGTCAGATTGTCAAGGAAAAGCTGCACGTCGTCGCCATTGCAGAGAACGTCGTCCCCGTTGATGTCAGCCATGGCTTTTTCCCTGTTGCTGTATGATTTCTTTATCATCAGCGATCTGATGTCTCTCGTATCTACTTTCTTATCTGTGTTTATATCGTAGTAAAGGCCCAGGGCGTCGCTGTCGTAGCTTACCTTTGCATCCAGCTTCCTGTCGCTGTCGCCCATCAGATAGTATTCCGAACCGTCGTCGTCCTCCTCGGTCTTGTAGCCGTTGGTCATCACCGTAGTGTCCAGTGAATACGCCAGGGAATCCCCTGTCACGTTGCTGACGTCGAAAGTGTAGCTGAACTCACCTGTCTTTTCAGGATCGTCATAAAGTTCGGCCTTCGGACGCTTGCTGCTTTCCGATGCGACGCTGAGATATGCCTCGCTGGCAAGAGCGTTGTTCAGGTTCACTACGCCTGCGCCCTGCTTTCTCGGAGAATACTCGATGCCGGAGTCCTCCTTGTACGGAGTCGCCGTGCTCATCAGAAGCTGGTTTGTCCTGATGTAGACTTCCCCTGCGGAAAGTCCCGGATATCTGTCTCTCAGCTCCTGCTTTATCACTGCCGCTGCACCTGCGATCTGAGGCGATGCCATGGAAGTACCGGATTTCACGCCGTACTCGCCGCCGTTCACTGTGGAAAGCACGTTGCCTCCTACTGCCGTTATGTCAGGCTTCAGGTTCAGGGACGATGTGCATCCCAGCGACGAGAAGCTGCTCATAGTCAGATCGTCTGAGCTTTTGCCTTCGCCTATAGTCAGGCTCTTCACTCCGGCTTCGTACTGCTCCTTCATGTACTGGCCGGCCGCCTTCGATATGGAAATGCACGGGATATAGCCATCGCCGTCATTTATTTTCATGGATGTAGTGCCGTCCATGTTGTTGTAAACGATGACGCCCACGGCTCCTGCCGCCTGTGCATTCTCCTGTTTCGCTGTAAAGGTTATCTTGCCGCCTCTTTCCACCAGGGCGATCTTTCCCTTTACGTCTGCTTTCTCAAAATCACTTTTATCTGCACCGTAATTGCCGACAGGTACAAAATCAAGGCTCTGTCCGCCGCTGAAATTTTTCATGAAGGCTGTAGCGTCGGACTTGGCGGAATCCGTGAAGGTTATGTTTTTCTCACCTACTCTGAAAAATTCCGCTGCGTTGTTGAGGCTGGCTACGGTGGTAGCGTTTGTATATGATCCCGGTGCGGCCAGTATGCCGTTGTCCGGGTTCGATGTCAGGTTGGCGTTGGTCCCGGTCACGTTGCCGTACGCCGCATTGTAGTCGTTGCCTGCTGCGATGGAAACGATGATGTCTGTGCTGCATATCCTGTCGAACACATCCTGTATTGCGTTCTCGTCTCTTGTGAATCCTGCCGGCGAACCGATACTGATGTTCACCGAGTCGCAGCCCAGCATCATGGAGTCCTCCATGGCTGCCATGATATCGCTGAAATATGCTCCACCCTGATTGCCGAAGACTTTCATGACTATCACCTGTGCGTCAGGCGCCACGCCGCATATGGACGTGGAGCTTATCTTGTTGGCTGCTGCTATGCCCGCTACGTGAGTGCCGTGGTCCGAACCGTTGGCGTCGTTGTGATCCACACGGAGTGAGGAGTCGATATAG
>CAKQNZ010000068.1 GCA_934255435.1 uncultured Clostridia bacterium
ATGTTGCCGCCGGAAGCAGCTTCAGGGCATACATGTCCGATGGAAGCGCCTCTGCTGGCTCCGCTGAAACGTCCGTCTGTTATCAGCGCTACTGTCTTGTCAAGCTTCATGCCTGCCAGTGCGCTTGTAGGGTTCAACATTTCTCTCATGCCGGGACCGCCCTTAGGACCTTCATATCTGATGACAACAACGTCGCCGTCCACGATCTTGCCGTCGTATATAGCTGCGATAGCATCTTCCTCGCAGTCGAAGACTCTGGCAGGACCGCTGTGTGAAAGCATTTCAGGAGCTACGGCACTTCTCTTTACAACGCAGCCGTCCTGAGCGATATTGCCCCACATGATGGCGATGCCGCCTGTTTCACTGTAAGGTTTGTCTATCGGTCTGATTATGTCGTAATTCTTTACGTGAGCGCCTTTGATGTTCTCGCCTACAGTTTTTCCTGTAGCTGTGATGAGGCTTTCATCGATAAGGCCTTTTTTGGTCAGCTCGCTGAACACAGCCGGCAGTCCGCCTGCGTTGTTCAGATCGTGCATATGTGTACCACCTGCCGGAGCCAGGTGACACAGGTTAGGGACTTTAGCGCTGAACTGGTTGAATATGTCCAGATTGAGTTCCACGCCTGCCTCATTGGCTATAGCCAGCAGATGCAGCACGCTGTTTGAAGAACAGCCCAGTGCCATGTCGCAGGCAAGAGCGTTTCTGAGTGATTTTTCATTTATTATATCGCGTGCTTTTATATCTTTTTCAACGAGATTCATGATAGCCATACCTGCGTGCTTGGCAAGTCTGATCCTGCCGCTGTCAACTGCAGGGATGGTGCCGTTGCCCGGGAGAGCGATGCCTACCGCTTCTGAAAGGCAGTTCATGCTGTTGGCAGTGTACATGCCTGAACATGATCCGCAGCCCGGACATACGTTCTGCTCGAACTCGAGGAGTTCGTCATCGTCGATGATATCGGCCTTTCTGGCGCCTACTGCTTCGAACATCTTGGAAAGGCTGGTCTCTTCGCCGTGTACCAGTCCTGACATCATAGGTCCGCCTGAACATACCACTGCAGGCAGGTTCATTCTTACAGCGGCCATGATCATGCCGGGAACTATCTTGTCGCAGTTAGGTACCAGCACCAGACCGTCGAAAGCGTGCGCCATAGCCATGGTCTCCACACTGTCCGCGATGAGCTCTCTGCTGGCGAGACTGTATTTCATGCCGATATGTCCCATGGCGATACCGTCACATACGCCGATGGACGGAACTTCGATAGGCGTTCCGCCAGCCATCCTTACGCCTGCCTTGACGGCCTCGGCCACCTTGTCCAGGTGCATATGGCCCGGAACGATCTCGCTCTTGGCGGATACCACTCCGATGAGAGGACGTTCAAGTTCTTCCTTTGTATATCCCATAGCATAGAAAAGGCTGCGCATAGGCGCTTTCTCAACGCCTTTGGTTACTTTATCACTTCTCATATGTCGTAATTTCCTTTCGGGTGAATGAAAAAAGCCTGTTCGTGTGTCCGGCTGCAGCGGTACGAAACGGCAGCCGCTCCGCAGACACCAGCCTGCAGTATATCTGCAGGGAGTGCTGGGACCAGCTACCGTAACTGTATATCCGTACTACATTGTCAGCCGATCATCGAAGCAGACTTTTTCCTGTATTATTCGTTAATGCTGTTTGCTGTCTATGATGTAAAGACTATTTCTTAAGCCAGCTCATCATCTTTCTGAGTTCAGCACCTACTTTGCAGAGCAGATGTGAAGCTTCAAGTTTTCTTGTAGCGAGGAATCTTGCTTTGCCGCCTGCGTTGAATTCCTGGATGAATTCGCTTGCAAATGTACCGTCCTGGATCTCAGTGAGGACTTTCTTCATTTCTTTTCTTGTATCTTCAGTGATCAGTCTCTTGCCTGTTCTGTAGTCACCGTATTCAGCAGTGTTTGAGATGGAGTATCTCATCTTGTCGAAACCGCCTTCGTTGATGAGGTCAACGATGAGCTTCATTTCGTGGATACACTCGAAGTAAGCCATTTCAGGTTCATATCCTGCTTCTACCAGAGTATCGAAACCAGCCTTCATCAGTTCTGTAACGCCGCCGCAGAGAACAGCCTGTTCACCGAAGAGGTCAGTTTCAGTTTCTTCTTTGAATGTAGTTTCGAGGATACCGGCTCTGCCAGCGCCGATGCCGCTTGCATATGCCAGAGCATAGTCTTTAGCTTTGCCTGAAGCATCCTGATATACAGCGATAAGGCTTGGTACACCTTTGCCTTCAACATACTGGCTTCTTACTGTGTGACCAGGTCCCTTAGGAGCGATCATGATAACATCGAGGTAGTCAGCAGGCTGGATCTGGTTGTAGTGGATGTTGAATCCGTGTGCAAATGCCAGGATGTTGCCTTCCTTAAGGTGCTTAGCGATCTGTTCTTTGTAGATCTTAGCCTGTAATTCGTCTGGTGTCAGGATCATTACGATGTCGCCGGCTTCAGCAGCTTCTTCGATACCTACAACCTTGAGTCCTGCAGCTTCTGCTTTTGCAGTGTGAGATGAACCAGGTCTTAGACCTACTACAACATTGACGCCGCTGTCATGAAGGTTCATAGCGTGAGCGTGGCCCTGGCTTCCGAAACCGATGATAGCAACTGTCTTGCCGTCTAACATTCCTAAATTACAGTCCTGATCATAATACTTCTTTATCATTTTACTTTCTCCTTTATAATTGTAGATTTGTATATACTTGTTCAGTTATATCTTAATACATGTCTGTACCGGCACTTCTGCTGATACCTGTTATACCTGTACGGCATACTTCTGAAATATTGTAGCAGCTCATCATGTCCATGAAACCGTCTATTTTGCCGGAGTTTCCTGTAAGCTCGATGATGATGCTTTTCTTGGAAAGATCCACGATCCTGCCTCTGTAGATGTCCACGATCTCCTTGATGCCTGCACGTTCATTTTTGTCGGCTTCGACTTTCAGCAGAAGAAGCTCTCTGAAAATGCTGTGCTTAGGCGGGAGTGTGAATATCTTCTTCACGACTTCCAGCTTGGCTGTCTGGGAGAGTATCTGGTGAAGACTCTGTTCTGTGCCGCTGAATACTATGGTTATCCTTGAAAGAGAAGGATCATTGGTAGTCGAAACGGTAAGAGAGTCTATATTGAATCCACGTCTTCCGAACAGGCTGATGACTCTTGTCAGGACATTGGCCTGGTTCTCTACCAGTATACTGATAACTTCTCTGCGTATTTCCTTGTCCATGATTACCTCCTTCTTAGCCTATTATCATATCTTCGACTGTACCGCCGCCAGGGATCATAGGAAGAACACGTTCTTCTCTGGATATAGCACAGTCTATCCACACAGGCCCCTTTTCATTGAGGGCTTTCTTGAAGACTTCCTCGAACTCCTGAGGAGTCGATGCTGAGAACCCCTTTGCACCGAAAGCCTCGGCCAGTTTAGGGAAGTTTGTCTTTCTTTCAGGTGTGGTGGACGCATATCTCTTGTTGTAGAATGCTGTCTGCCACTGATATACCATACCCAGTACTCTGTTGTTCATGATAACGGTTATGATAGGAAGCTCCTGGCTGACTGCAGTGCATGCTTCGTTGAGGTTCATATGGAACGAACCGTCGCCTGTGAAGTGGATGACTCTCTTGTCGGGGCATCCGATCTGAGCTCCGATAGCAGCACCGTATCCGAATCCCATCGTGCCGAGACCGCCGCTTGTGATGAAGTTCTGAGTCTTCTCATGCTTCACATACTGTGCAGCCCACATCTGATGCTGACCTACGTCTGTGACATACACTGTCTCTTTGTCTGTGAGGTCGCATACTGCATGGACTATCTCGTCAGGATGGAGCTGAGCCTCCTGGCACTTGACGTCGCCTGTACGCTTCTTCCACTCTGTGGAAATGGAGATCCAGTCACTGTGATCCTTTTTCTTGATGTGCGGCAGCAGCTGCTGGAGAAATTCCTTCACGTCTGCTGTCACGCCGAGATCTACCAGGACGTTCTTGTTGATCTCGCTGGTATCTATATCTATCTGCACTTTCTGTGCGTTCCTTGCGAATTTTTTAGGGTTGAGGGCAACTCTGTCGCTGAACCTTGCACCAAGGGCAACAACAAGGTCTGCTCTGTCTACGGCTTTGTTTGCTGCGATGCTGCCGTGCATACCCAGAAGTCCCAGGCTCCTGTGATTGTCATATCCGACGATACCGGCAGCCATGAGTGTGTAGGCTGCAGGGATGTCAGCTATCTCCATGAGCTTGTTGACTTCTTCGCCTGCTTTTGATGATGCCACGCCACCGCCTATGTAAAGGACAGGTTTCTGTGCTGCGTTTATCATGGCAGCAACGTCCTTGACCTCTTTCTCGGTGAATACCGGATGAGGATTGAGGGGCAGAGGCTCCTGCGGAGTATATGATATCTTCTCTGCAGTGACATCTTTTGTTATATCGATGAGGACAGGACCCTTCCTGTCGCTGTTGGCGATCCTGAAAGCGTTTCTCAGTGCGTCTGCCAGGTCTTCGATCTTGTTGACGAAGAATGTATGTTTTGTCACGGGCATCGTGACACCTGTGATGCAGATCTCCTGGAAAGCATCTCTGCCGATAAGGCTGTCCGGTACATTGGCTGTGATCGCTATCATAGGTATGCTGTCCATGAATGCGGTAGCTATGCCGGTCACAAGATTAGTAGCTCCCGGGCCGCTTGTAGCGAAAACAACACCTGTCTTGCCTGTAGCTCTGTAATAGCCGTCAGCTGCATGAGCCGCACCCTGTTCATGTGCAGTCAGTACATGCTTGATCCTGTCTCTGTATTCATACAGAGTATCATATAGATTCAGAGCCGTACCTCCCGGATAACCGAACACTGTGTCGACACCATGTTCAAGTAAGATTTCCGCAACCAGCTGTGATCCTGTTACTCTCATTTTTACCTCCTGAAATACTTCGAATATTGTACCTGACTGTCGAAAACAGTTCCTCAGGCACCGTCAACAACTATTATAGCCTGTTGAAATAGAAAATCAACAGGTTTTACAAAAAAATACGCAAATTTTGTGAATGACTACAAAGAATTTTCAAAAAAATAGTTTTTGAAAACAGTTATATAGATAAAAATGGAAATGGAGTAAAAATAAGCAAATATAGCATGGCTTTTGATACTGATTCAGAGCATAAAGGGCGTGACACGGCAGGCGTGATGGCTACGAGTGGAAACGGTTCCGGCAGGGTGTTCCGGATACAGTCTTATTCAGGTACAGGAAAATCGGTCTCAGATATTTTACATAAAAAATACGGCACAGTATCGATGTATATCTGTGCCGCAGTGTTCATGGCTGGTCATACGCCGGCTTTGCCTGTGATATGATCGATCGTGAGTTCAGCCATATAAATATCGTTTATAGATGAGTCAAGATATTTACTGCCGTTTTCTTCGTGACCTCGTGAGTATTTGTCGATTATGTATCCGTGGATCTTTCTCATTTCGGCAGGATCATCAACGAGTCTTACTTTTCCGAAAGCGATGACGCTGACGTAAAGCGTATTGAAGTCTTCGGGGATTATATTGTCCTGAGCTGTAACGGTGAAAGAAACGCAAGGGTCTTTTTTCAGAAGATCGACTTTGTATCCTTCTTTTGAGCAATGGAAATAGATCCGCCCTTCGGTATATGCGTAGCTGACAGGCACTCCATATGGATAGCCGTTGTCTCCGTTGATGCAGAGTACTCCGTTTGTACAGCTTTTCATTATCTTATCTACTTCGACAGCATCCAGCTGCTGATCTTTCAGTCTCATTTCTCTGAACATGATAAACTCCTTTTTTCACTTGTTGAATTTTCGTTAAACTCAAAACATTCAGTCAATAACGTCTTATATCATTATAATAGACATCGGATGTGAAAACAAGGCTGAAGTATGGACTATTTTTGTTTGTTGAACACGATGCTGTCTGCACAGATCTGTGCTATCTCTTCCATGCACTGCAGCTGGTTCGTGGTACATTCGCTGAGGGTGGCGAGGATATCGTTGTTGATGCGTGTGCGCTTTTCATCTTCGGCAATTTCCTGCTCTTCGCCCTCCAGGATATATTCTGCACTGACGCCAAGCGCCTGCTTGAGTCTCAGCAGTGTGCCGACAGATATGCCACGGCTGCCGTACTCTATTTCGGCTAAAGATTTGTCTGTCACCGATATGCGTCTGGCAAGCTCTTCTCTTGACACATGTATCTGTTCTCTGCGTTTCCTTATATTGGAGCCGATGAGATTGTTGTCCGGATCTTTTAGTGTGAACTCCTTCATGACCTGTCCTTTCTTTGAATATGGTTTGTGATATGGTTTAAATCTATACAAAAGACATGATGCAGATCACTGCTGGTAAGTGGTTTGGCATGAACTGAAAGGGAAAGACAGGCGGCGGACATCATGATACCGCAGCCGGAAAGTGATCGGCGCAGTTCTGCGTGAAGACACACTGTAAAAAATCTGTTGACATGGATAATGCAAAACAATATAATGGAATTCAGCAGGATAAATAAAGATGCGATGAACGGAATAAGTTCAGTGGAACTATCACAGAGAGCAGTCGGCCGGTGCGAGACTGTATACGAAACTGAATGTCTCACCCGGGAGCAGAAGACCTTTAAGTGGATATGTGATTCTGCCGTCAGGCAGCGGCATCAGGCATACAGCAAGTAGTATCAGCAGCCGAAACAGCATATCAATAAGAGTGGTACCGCGGAAGCTTATGCCTTCGTCTCTTAGTCTGAGATGAAGGCTTTTTTTCATAACGTAGGAAATATCTCCTCCGGAGATATTTCCGGAGTTTCAACGCTCACTGTGCTCGCTCCTACGGCTTCGCCTGCGCTTGGAGATCCTATCCCCAAATCTGCGATTTGGTGGAAGGTCCCATGCGAGAGTTCCCCGGCTTTAGCCGGAGAGGGACTTACCGCTCCGTTTTTCCACGCGGATCGCCGATGGCTCTCCGGGAAAAAAGGCAACAAAGCACATTAAATGCATTGCTGTACAGCAGCAATATGTGTGCAAAGGGAGCTTTGCTCACGTCTTGCACACTTTCTTTATTATGTAGGAAATATCGTTTTCGATATTTCCGGAATATCAACAAAAGTTTCATATGATAAAACGTGGCGAAGCCACTTTTGTTCTAACAGATGATACAGTAATCAGGAGGAATGAACGGATCATGAAAAATTATCAGAAATACCAGGTGGGATATTTCCCGCCGTCAGCCGGATATACCAGCTGGGTGAACAGGGATCATATCGAGAAGGCGCCTGCATGGTGCAGCGTGGATCTCAGAGACGGCAACCAGGCCCTCATAGTTCCAATGAGCCTTGAAGAAAAGGTGGAATTTTTCAAATACCTGGTGAAGATCGGTTTCAAGGAGATCGAAGTGGGATTTCCAGCAGCATCGGAGACTGAATACCAGTTCCTCAGGAAACTCATTGACGACGGTCTGATCCCGGACGATGTGACAGTCCAGGTGCTGACACAGTCCAGGAAACACATAATAAAGAAGACTTTTGATTCGCTCAGGGGTGTGAAGAATGCAGTGGTGCATCTTTACAACTCGACTTCCCTGGCTCAGCGTGAACAGGTTTTCAAAAAGGAAAGACCTGAGATCATAAAGATCGCAACGGACGGAGCGAAGCTTATCAAGGAGTATGCAGCGAAATTCCCTGAGACGAATTTTTCCTTCGAATATTCTCCGGAGAGTTTCACCGGCACGGAGCTTGATTTTGCAGCGGAGATCTGCAATGAAGTCATAGATATATGGGAGCCGACTCCTGAGAACAAAGTCATAATCAACCTGCCGAGCACAGTGGAGATGTCCATGCCGCATGTCTACGCATCGCAGATCGAATACATGTGTGCTAATCTCCACAATAGAGAGAATCTGATCATCTCGCTGCATCCTCACAACGATAGAGGTACTGCCGTGGCAGATGCGGAGCTGGGTCTGCTGGCAGGCGGAGACAGGATAGAAGGTACGCTCTTCGGCAACGGAGAGAGGACAGGCAATGTGGATGTCGTCACACTGGCCATGAACATGTTCTCCCACGGCGTGGATCCTGAGCTGGACTTTTCCAATATGCCGGAGGTGGTGGAGACCTACGAGAAGTACACCGACCTCGAGGTGCATCCGAGACAGCCGTACGGCGGACAGCTGGTGTTCGCAGCGTTCTCAGGATCGCATCAGGATGCTATCGCCAAGGGTATGAAGTGGCGTAAAGAAAAGAACCTGGACAAGTGGACAGTGCCGTATCTGCCTATCGATCCGCAGGATGTGGGCAGAGAATACGAAGCGGACGTCATCAGGATCAACAGCCAGTCCGGCAAGGGCGGCGTGGCATATATCCTGGAGCAGAACTTCGGATATGCAGTGCCTCAGCAGATGAGAGAAGAGATCGGCTACATGGTGAAGGATATCTCCGACAGAGAGCACAAGGAGCTTTCGCCGGTGGAAGTCTACAGAGCTTTTGCAAAGGAATATGTGAATGTATTCGATCCTATCGACATCACAGACGCTACATTCGAGAAGGCTTCGGACTACAGATCCAACGACGGAATGATCGCAAGGATCAGGGTCCGCATAGCGAAGGACGAGTACGAGCTTGAGGCTGTGGGCAACGGCAGACTTGACGCTATCAGTAATGCGCTGAAACTGTCGCCTTACAGGTTCAGCTACAACTTCCTGACGTACTCCGAGCATGCGCTTTCATCGGATTCACATGCAAAGGCTGCAGCCTATGTATGTATAGAAGATGAAGACAAAAATGTATTCTGGGGCGTAGGTATCCATGAGGATATCATACTGGCGTCGGTGAACGCTCTGGTAAGTGCGCTGAACAGACAGAACAGACAGGATCACTTCGTTGAATAGACGGAGCATGATCTATAGTATATAAATGTAAAACAGGAGGAAACAGATATGGGAATGACAATGACACAGAAGATCCTGGCAGCTCATGCAGGTCTCGACAGTGTGGTTGCCGGACAGCTCATCAGGGCTGACCTGGACATGGTGCTGGGCAATGACATCACAACGCCGGTAGCTGTGAACGAGTTCGAGAAAGCAGGATTTGACGGAATATTCAACAGAGAAAAGATATCGCTGGTAATGGACCACTTCACGCCGAACAAGGACATCAAGGCGGCAGAACAGTGTATGAAATGCCGTACCTTTGCAAAGAGATTCGATGTGGAGAATTTCTTCGATGTAGGCAGGATGGGTATCGAGCATGCACTGCTGCCTGAGCAGGGTCTCGTAAAGGCGGGAGACTGTATCATCGGTGCAGATTCGCACACATGCACATACGGAGCACTGGGAGCATTTTCTACAGGAGTGGGGAGCACTGACATGGCTGCCGGTATGGCTACCGGCCAGGCGTGGTTCAAGATCCCTGAGGCTATAAAGTTCAATCTTAAGGGAAGCCTTTCGAAAAACGTGACAGGCAAGGACGTGATACTCCACATCATCGGCATGATCGGTGTGGATGGCGCTCTGTACAAGTCGATGGAATTCATGGGCGAGGGCCTTAAGAACCTTTCCATGGATGACAGGCTCTGCATCGCTAACATGGCCATCGAGGCAGGCGCCAAGAACGGCATCTTCATGGTGGACGAAGTGACTGAGAAGTATATGACTGGCAGAGTAAAGGGTGAATGGAAAGTTTACGCTCCGGACGATGATGCTGAATATGCAGCTGAGTACGATATCGACCTCAGCGCACTGAAGCCGACGGTTTCGTTCCCGCATCTGCCTGAAAACACGAAAACTATAGATGAAGTGGGCGATGTGCCGATCCAGCAGGTAGTCATCGGATCATGTACCAACGGCAGACTTGAGGACATGGCTCTGGCAGCTGAGATCCTGAAGGGCAGGAAGGTGCACGAGGATGTCAGAGCCATCATTATACCGGCTACACAGCAGATATACAAGGACTGCATCAGGGAAGGATATCTGGACATATTCATCGATGCAGGCTGCGTTGTTTCGACACCGACCTGCGGACCATGTCTCGGAGGCCACATGGGTATACTGGCTGAG
>CAKQNZ010000069.1 GCA_934255435.1 uncultured Clostridia bacterium
TTTGATATCTTTTATTACATTTGTATCCTTCATATAAATACCATTTTCAAAATGTAAATATAAACTTCTATAATCCATGTTTATTGTTCCTACAGTTGCTATTTCATCATCGGATAAAAATACTTTGCTATGTACAAAACCATTCGTATAAGTATAAATTTTTACTCCACCTTTAATTAATTCATAATCAGTATGATATGCACGACATATCATGAACTGTCTGAATGAAAGCACCTTATTGAAAAGCCGCCTCATACATATGTTAATCTGATATAGAGTTCGTCTTTTCTTCTCGGGTTATTTTCTCAGTCCCAGACGGGCGATAAGTGCTCTGTATCTTTCAAGGTCCTTGCTCTTCAGATAGTTGAGCATGTTTCTTCTCTGACCTACCATCTTCAGAAGACCTCTTCTTGAGTGATGGTCCTTCTTGTGCACCTTGAGGTGATCGTTCAGGTCGTTGATCCTGTAAGTCAGGATAGCTACCTGTACCTCAGGGGAGCCTGTATCTCCTTCTTTTAACTGATACTCTTTGATGATCTCTGCTTTCTTTTCAGTTGTAATCATTTTGTTTCCTCCTTAAAAATACGCCTGTGACTGAGTCGCCGTCGGAAAATCGCAAGACTAAGCCTCAGGTAAATTTACTAACGTCTTATATTAACATACACACTGCTTTATTGCAAGTGGAAATTACTGCTCCCCTCCCTGCTTCGCAGCCTGTCTCTTTGCCTCTCTCTTTTCTCAGGCTTTCTGCCTTTTAGCCTGGTGTTTCGCCTTTCGTGACTCTGCTCTTCTGGCGTATACTTCTGATACAGGCTTGACTCCGGCTGCCTCCAGGATCCTGGGCCATGGCCCTAGTCTGTGTTTGAAATATCCGGATGCCGGCACCTCGTTCTTCTTCGGAGGTCTTCCAAGCTGCTTTGTTTTCTCCCTTATGATGTCCAGCAGCTGCTCGTCGCTGAGAGTCCTGTAATATGCGGTCAGCTGCTCCAGCCGTTTCTCTCTGTCACCATCGCTTTGTGTCATAACTCTTTGTTTCTTTTCCCTTCATTGTTTTACGTGAATAATATACGTCATCCCGCCGGTAAAATCAATACCGATTTCACCGTAAGTCCCGGCATGTATGCTTCATATAAGATCGTCTCCGCCGGCCTTGTTTACTCATATGCAGGTTCTTAGCTGTTTTCAGGCATAGTTTCTGACTTTTCATGCTTTTTGTTTGCAGACAACACATTTTTATAAAATCCTTTAATTTTTTTCACAAAAACACTTGACGTTTCTACTGTAATCATTTACATTATTTATAGCAAACAATAATTCAATACCAAATACTTTGACGGAGACAGTAAGACTGACGGATACGTTACAGCGAGCCGGGGAAGGTGGAAGCCCGGTACAAGAAAACGGCAGTTCTGAACATCCCTCCCGAGTAGCAAACTGAAATCCGAAGTCACGATATACACGACACAGGAAAGTAGGCTTTGACGGGTTCTCCCGTAACAGAGAAGACATATGATGGTATGTCGCATCAGTATTGGGTGGTACAGCAGAGTAAACACGACTCTGTCCCATTACGAGGGGCAGAGTTTTTTTATGCGATCATAACTTTAACGCAGGTAATACGGAGGTAAGATAAATGGCAAACAACATGGTAGAATTCAGATGGCACGGCAGAGGCGGCCAGGGTGCCAAGACAGCATGTCTCTTCCTTGCTGAAGCTGCATTCAACTCAGGAAAGGACGTACAGGGATTCCCTGAATACGGTCCTGAAAGAATGGGGGCTCCTATCACAGCATACAACAGGATAGCAGACACACACTGCAAGGTCCACTCCAACATCTATTATCCCGACTATGTAGTGGTAGTAGATGAAACGCTCCTCAATTCAGTCAATGTCACAAAGGGTCTGAGCAAGGACGGTGCACTCATCATCAACACATCAAAATCAGCTGACGAGATCAGAAAAGAGCTCATCGAGGATTACGAAGGACCTATCCATACAGTAGACGCCAAGAGGATATCGGAAGAAGCTCTCGGCAGATACTTCCCCAACACTCCGATGCTGGCTGCGGCAGTCAAAGTCAGCGGAGTCATCGAACACGACGATTTCATAAAAGACATGGAAGAGTCTTTCAGACACAAGTTCCCGGGAAAACCCGAGATAGTACAGGGCAACATGAAGGCCCTCAAAACAACATTAGCGGAGGTGGTATAAGATGGCAAGAAAAACCAAAGCAGCAGAAATAAACGAAAGATCAACATGGCAGGAACTTACCATAGGAGCCGAGATATATGAACCGGCCACATCAAAACTGGTAAACACAGGTGAATGGCGTGTCAACAGACCAGTATTCCACGAAGACAAGTGCAAACAGTGCATGCTCTGCTTCCCGTACTGTCCCGACAGTTCGATACCTGTGAAAGACGGCAAACGTCTCGATTTCGATTTTTACCACTGCAAAGGCTGCGGCATATGTGCCAAAGTCTGTCCATTCGACGCTATAACTATGATAAAGGAGGGCGAATAAATGACGATCAGAGAAAGAAAATCCGGAAATGAAGCGGTGGCTATAGCCATGCGCCAGATAAATCCCGATGTTGTCGGCGCTTTCCCTATCACGCCTTCAACAGAGATACCGGAATACTTTTCCGAATATGTGGCCAACGGCGAAGTCGATACAGAATTCATCGCAGTAGAATCCGAACACAGTGCCATGTCCACATGCATAGGCGCTTCGGCAGCAGGTGCCCGTGCCATGACAGCGACATCATCCTGCGGTCTGGCATATATGTGGGAACTGCTTTATGTAGCGTCATCCATGAGACTTCCTATCGTGATGTCTGTAGTAAACAGAGCGCTGTCCGGACCTATCAACATCAACAACGACCACTCAGACTCCATGGGAGCAAGAGATTCAGGCTGGATACAGATGTACGCCGAAACCAATCAGGAAGCATATGACAACTTCATACAGGGCGTCCTCATCGCAGAAAAATGCAGACTTCCGGTAATGGCGTGTCAGGACGGCTTCATCACGAGCCACGGTGTATCCAACATAGATCTCATCGAAGATGAAAAGGTCAGAGAATTCATCGGAGAGTACATGCCTGAAAACTACCTGCTCAAGCACGAAAATCCGCTGGCGGTAGGTCCTTACGGGGTTTCCCCTTACTATATGGAGATCAAGCGTGAACAGGCTCAGGCAATGAAAGACTCCATGCCTGTTATCCTTGAGATCGGTGAAAAATTCGAAAAGCTCACAGGCAGGAAATACAAATTCTTCGAAGAATACATGATGGATGACGCCGACGTTGCTCTGGTAGTCATGGGCTCCAGCGCCGGTACAGGCAAGGAAGCCGTTGACAGGCTGAGAGCCGAGGGCAAGAAAGTAGGTCTTATCAAGCTGAGAGTATTCAGGCCGTTTCCAAGAAGACCTCTTGCAGCTGCAATGTGCAAAGTTAAAGCTGTTGCCATCATGGACAAAGCCGAAAGTTTCTCAAACAGCGGCGGCCCGCTCTTCAATGAGGCAAGAAGCTCCCTCTACGACCTTCCGGACAAGCCTTATGCAATAAACTACATCTACGGTCTCGGCGGCAGAGATATCAGAGTAGAAGACTACTACGATATATATCAGGATCTCTACGAGATCATCGAGCAGGACGATCCGAGCGATGTATACCGCTACCTCGGAGTCCGAGATTCAAGATACATGTCCGATGAACAGCGTATGATGAAGGAAGAATATCACACAGGAGCAGCCAGAACATATGGCTCTGATAAAGAAAATTACGAGGTATAAGCACGATGACATATAATCTGAAAAAAGAAGCAGGAAAAAAAGAAAGACTGGCAGGCGGTCACAGACTGTGTGCAGGCTGCGGTGCCGGTATCACAGTAAGAGGCGTCCTCAGAGCCCTGGAGCCTGAAGACAAGGCAGTCGTTATCAACGCTACAAGCTGCCTGGAAGTTTCCACATTCATGTATCCTTACACTGCCTATGAAGACAGCTTCATACACAGTGCCTTCGAGAATGCAGCAGCCACAGCCTCCGGCGTCGAAACTGCCTACAGAGCACTGAAAAAGAGAGGCAAGATCAAAGACAACTTCAAGTTCATAGCCTTCGGCGGAGACGGTGGTACATACGATATCGGACTTCAGTCCCTGTCCGGCGCTCTTGAAAGAAACCACGACATGGTATATGTATGCTACGATAACGAAGCATATATGAATACAGGTATCCAGCGTTCATCCTCCACGCCGAGATTTGCCAACGCCACCACATCCCCTGCAGGAAGCGTGCTGCCGGGCAAACAGCAGAACAAGAAAGACCTGACTTCCATAGTCGCAGCCCACGGCTCACCTTATGTGGCTCAGACTGCATTCATCGGCAACATGAAGGATCTCCATGAAAAGGCTTACAAGGCGATCTATACAGAAGGTGCCAACTTCCTCAATGTGCTTTCACCATGTCCGAGAGGCTGGAGATACAATACCGAAGATATCGCAGAGATAAGCCGCCTCGCAGTAGAAACATGCGTATGGCCTCTCTACGAGATCGAAAACGGCAAATGGAGACTCACATATGAACCTAAGAAAAAGCTCCCTGTGGAGGAATTCCTCAGAAAACAGGGCAGGTTCAGTCATATGTTCAAGCCTGGCGCTGAATGGATGATCGAAGAGACTCAGAAATATGTAGATGAAAAATGGGAAGCTCTGCTGGCTAAATGCAGCCTGTAGACACTCCCCTCCTTTGCAAGATTATAAACGACACAGGAAAACCTGCTGACAGCAGGCAGCGAAAACGCCGTATCAGTGGATATCACATCGATACGGCGTTTTTATCGTCCTTTTATGATGACACCTGTGTGTCTTTACCAGAAACACGTCTTACTGTCATGTTTCGTCTTTATCTTTGCTGCCCGCTTTTGCTTTGATCTGTTTTTTTGAGCGCATCCTGTTGTAAAGATACAGACATATCCCAAGCAGTATCAGGATCGGCAGGCTTATTGCTATACCTATGATATAGTATTTATGTCTCCCGAAAAAGCCACCTTCGTCATCTGTACCATTTTTCCTGTCCGGATCGTATTTAGTCCGCTCTCCCTTGACAAGAAGACGATGAGAATTGATACCGTATGGCGTGCATGTCACCAGCGTGACGTAATCCTTGTCTTCTTCTGCAGCCAGGTTTTTAAGGTCTGACGGCTTGACAACATTTATCTCACATACCTTGTATGCCAGATTTCTGTCAAGCACATGGATATAGAACTCGTCTCCCTTCTTCATCTCTGTAAGTCTTGTGAAGAGCTCTGCCGTCGGCAGTCCCGTATGACCTGTCAGGACAGGGTGATTGCCCTTGCCTCCTATAGGCAGCGCCGTGGACTCTATATGTCCTACTCCCTTCTCCAGCACCTCATCACTGGTGCCATGGTATATCGGCAGCTTCACTGATATCTTAGGGATCTCTATGTATCCCATTATGCCGTTGCCCTGAAGATCGAGCACATCCTTGTAATTGTCCGGCAGTGCATATCCGCTTCCCGGCACGAAAGGGTCATGTACAGGATCCCCTGCAAGGTTTTCGTTGTATTCCACAGCCTTCCTGAGTTCTGCAGCTATCTGCTTCTTTGTCTTTTTTGCCAGAGTCTCGTCATAGCTGTCCACAGCATCAGCATGGTTCCTGTCAGCCAGATAGTTGCTGATGGCAGGATAACAGAATACGCTCAGACCTGCAATAACAAGCAGTGCTGACAAGATATACATGACAGCACTGCTTTTATTTCTGCCCTTTCCGGCATTTATCTTTTTATTTTGTTTTCTGCTTATCATTAAGCTGCATCTGTGTTCTTCGATCTTCTGCGAGCCATGATAACGAGTACTGCACCAAGAGCTACCAGAGCTACACCGCCTGCAGCAAACAGAATAGTACCCATATCACCTGTTACAGGCAGTGAGAATCCGTTGCTGTTCTGGATGTTCTTAGTTACAAGACCATTCGGGAATCTGCCTTCGTTCCTGTCAGTTGCGACAAAATCGCTATCAACTCCTATTATAAGCTGGAATGGATCTCTCTGTATATTGTATCCATCAGGAGCCTTTGTTTCTTTAAGATAATATGTACCTGATGCCAATCCCTTGAGTATGAGTTTACCGTTTTCATTTACTTTTAAAGTGGGTACTGCATCGCCCTGTGTTCCATCATACTTGACGTAGCTGCCGTCAGTTCCTGTGAACTTGATGCTGTTTTTCAAACCTTCATCAGAATATAATGTGAACTCAGCCCCTTTCAGCACCTTGTTTGCATCGGTCTTGTCTACCTTTGTAAGATCGAAGCCATATGTATATACCGTTGCACTGTCTTTGTACTTCTTAGTACTGTCTGTAGAACCATACGGATTGTTACTGTATGTCAGGAAAGCGCCATTCTCGTTTCCATTTCCACCTATGACAGCTTCATCATCCAACAGCGCATCATATTTGACTGTAATATTCGCAAAATTTTTGATTTCATTATATTTGAATGATACCTCAAAATCATTGGCATCTTTAACTGTGAGTTCATAATATTTATCGCCAGCATTATCCAGCAGCTGTGTTCCATCGCCATATACCTTTATCGTATCCGACTTTATGGAAAGACCCTTGACTGCGTTATCGCCTACTTTATATGTCTTATTGATGGCATTCACAGGATACTTAGGGACTTTTGTTATTATCTCGAAATTGATAGTATCTCCTATAGATGCATTGGATTTATCGACACTGTTGCCTGCAGCTGTCATTATCTTCTTTTGGATCTGAGTTTCTGAAGACTTTACCTGGATAGTCGGACAATCCACTACCCATCCACCAGCCGTGTGAAGAGGCACTACATTGACAGCACTGGCACGATATACCTTTTCGCCGCCTTCTATGAGTACGAGATATCCACCCATTTCAAGGTCTTCTATCCTGCCGTTGCCCTCCACAGATCCGGATTCAGTGATATCTATATTGCCGTTTCTTATCGCTGATGCCAACTGGTCGAAAAATGTCTCGCTCTTGTCAGTATTGTCTTTTATACCATTCATAATAGACATATTGACACTGCCGTCATCATTTACGATACCTGGATACTTTTCATTTACAAAAGCCTTCAGCTTTGCATTTTTGACCCAGTAAAACTCAGGATCGTTAGGCTGGCCGGCATTGTAATTGAAATCGACTGTCATCAGACGATATGCCACAAGCCGTAGCACTTTGCTCGATGCCGCCTACCGTTATATACCCGGGTGTCTCATCTTTGCTGCCTATGGATACAGTCTCCGCTGACACGAACGTCGATGTCATGCCCAGTACCATGATGACAGTAAGCATCAGCGATACGATTTTCAGTAACTTGCTTGTGATTTTTCTTTTGATCAATTCTGCTCCCCACTTTCTTCAATCTTTTTAACCTTGAGTTAACTTATAAATAATCAATTCCCTAACAGTATATCACAAAAAACGTGTATTTCAAGTGGATTTGGTCATTTTAGACTATTTTTGTTAAAACAGTCTAAAATCATTTGAAATTCATGTTTCATATGATAAAATAAAAAAAGCAGTTATATTGTATAATATAAAATAATGTAAAATATCATGGTACGGAAATTCGTTCAGTACAGGGGAGGTAACATTGAACAGATTTTTTAGGAACATATTTTTTATGATGCTTTTTATTATTGCAGCGGCGGTAATGATACCGGCAGATGTCCATGCATCTGACACACCTGCGACAGTCTGCTGCTATGTCTCGGTGAACGGTGAGTGGACGCAGATCGACAAAGTCACAGTTTCAAAAGATACCAGACTCTTCAGCCAGGACAGCAAACACACCAGATACTATATCACTGCTGCACAGCTGGAGAAAATATACGGAAACTATGGTTTCAAGGCTGATGACTATAAAGGTGAGAAGGTATTTGCACATACCGAAAAAAACGATACCGGCACTGTCCGGGCTGATATCGACTCTGTGAAAAACAAAAGTGGAGATTATATCGTCCCGCTTTGCGTCAGCACAGACAGCAAGGACAAAACATGCCTTTATTACCTGCCTGAAGGGCCGGTCACATCTTCAGGAAGCAAAGTATCATCTTTCAAAGCAGATGATAAAAACGACAGCGGGGTGAGTGCTGCTAATACATTCTATACTGTAAAAGTCTCAGACAGCAGGGATTATCTTCCGGCTGCCAGCAAAGCAAAACTTCCTGACACTACATATATACTGAACGGATCCAGTGACAGTATAGTACTGCCGCTGGCAGATGGCGTCAGCTATAAAACACTTGACAGCAGCGGATCTGATCTGAAGCTTACCAGGAACAAAAGCAGCAAAACAGTCACTGCAAAGATCAGCAATATCACAGGAAATACACGTATCACTACATATGAAGCCTCTGCACTGGCAGCGGCGACCGTGACCTGCTATGTTGCCATCGACGGCAAATGGACCGGGATAAAAGAATACACGACGTCAAAACAGAAATGGCTCAATGGCACTACAAGATATTATATAACGCCCAGTGAACTGGAAACAATATACGGAGACTATGGTTTCAAGGCTGATAAATTCGACGGGAGCCGTATCTTCCCCCACTCTGACAGCAACAGTCCCAACAACATATGGGCTGACCAGCCTCCGGTGAAGGACAGCAGTGCAGGCTATATCGTACCTCTGAGCAACAGGGCTCAGATATATCTCTATTATATGCCTGCCAACAAGAGCGGGTCTTCTACATATTTCGATAATAACATTTCGAAAAACAATGAGGATGCTCTAAAGGCCAACTCATTCTTCACTGTGAAATTTTCAGATGCAGCAGGACTCCTTCCAAAAGGCTCGGAACTTCCTGATGAAATGATGCTTTTTTCAGGAGAAAGCAAAGAAATAACACTGCCGAAGCTCGAGGGCGAAAACACTTATATAGCCACAAACGGAACGACTGGCAAACGGCTTGATATCGATAAAAAAACAGATGACACCAGCGGTACAGTTACGATATCTGTTAAAGATATCAGCTGTCCTGTTATCATCCGGACATCGTCCGGTATGCCTGCGGTCGTGTACAATGCTGCTGTTAAACCGTCTCTCAAACGTCTCGGGGATTTTAATGCATCATCCCAGACTGTCATTAAAGACGGCGCTATAAAAGGCAGCAGTACGTACTACGATGGTCGTGTCACACTGGAAACACCATATGTCGTTTCCAATGTGGATGATGATAAAGCGATGGTTTCCCTTTCCAGCAGCAACAGCCGGCAGGTCGCATATACATTTACCGGATGGCGGCTCGGCAGCAGTGATACCATCTATCAGCCAGGAGATCTCATTTCTCCTTCAGTGCTTGAAGAAAACGCTGATGATTCGGATGAAGTCACTCTGAATGCAGTCTGGGATGCTGTCGACAGCAAATCCAGGATAAGCTCTGTCAATTTCTTTGTCAATCTCGACTGCGAGATCTCTGATAATCAAAGCGACGGCTTCAATTCCATACATACAAACAAATTCACGAACTCTATATTCGCCACACGTGTCTTCGACACCGACAATATTCCGGGGACAGGCGATTACCAGCTGATCGCACCTCCAACTGCCAATGACACAGCATATGAAGTCGACAAAAGTATACGTGCTTCCACCAGGACTCCACTGAATCACGGCGTTATGCTAGAGCAGATACCTTCCGATGAAGAAGTCCTTGCCCATATAAGAAACGGGGCCTATACGATAACACTGGACGGTGAAACTGTACCTAACTCGAGGATCACTTCCGAGTACTTCACAGTACGCTGGCATGTGCTGAAATACGAGCACTCTGACGGCTGGCATGTCGACGGCATACTGGTTGCAAAGGAGGGAAAACTTGTTGTAACAAAATCCTTC
>CAKQNZ010000070.1 GCA_934255435.1 uncultured Clostridia bacterium
GTGGAGCACTATCCACGGCTACAGGCATCCTGCTATCACGAAGGCCATCAAAGATCAGGCGGACAGATTTTCCCATGTGATGATGGCCGGGCTGAGCCACGATCCGGTGCTGCAGCTTTCTGCAAAACTGGAGGACTGGCTTCCGGGAGATCTGGACCACTGTTTCTTTTCTGACTCCGGCAGTGTAGCCGTTGAAGTGGCGCTGAAGATGGCGTTGCAGTATTACGTGAATCAGGGGGATATGAAGCGGACGAAAGTTCTGTCGCTGCAGAACGCTTATCACGGAGATACATTCAAGACCATGGAAGTCGGCGACGACGAGGATTACCATTTCATACTGAAACCGTACGGCGAAAAAAAATACACTGTCAGTGTACCGACGGATATACCAGCACTGGAGGAGGCTTTTGCAAAGCACCACAGGGAGCTCAACTGCATGATCGTAGAGCCGCTCCTGCAGGGTGCGGCCGGGATGCTGATGTATGACGTATCGTTCCTGCAGCGGGCCAGGGAACTTTGCGACGAATACGGCGTGCTGCTGATTTTCGATGAAGTGGCGACGGGGTTCGGGCGCACGGGAAACCGGTTCGTGGCAGATCTTGTGCAGCCGGATATCCTGGTGCTGGGAAAAGCTCTGACCGGCGGACACATCGGCCATGCAGTGACAGTGGCAAACCACAAAGTCTTTGACGCTTTTTACAGCGACGATCCGGAAAAAGCGCTGATGCACGGCCCAACATTCATGGGCAACCCTCTGGCATGCAGTGCAGCCCTCAAGTCCATACAGCTCTTTGAAGAAGAGGATTATATGGCAAAGGTCAGCAGGATCACAGCAATTACCGAAGATGAAATGAAAGACTTTACCTCTCCTGAAATCAAAGAGATCCGCATCATGGGTGCATGCGTCTGCATCGAAGTACATGACGCAAACTGCCTGAAAGGCTTTGATGATTTTGCATATGAACGCGGCGTGTTCAGCCGCCCGTTCCTGAACTTCATGTACGCCATGGTGCCCTATATCATCACCGAAGAGGAGCTGCGTCATGTACTGCGGACCATGAAAGCGTGGTTCAGTAAATAACATATAAAAACGAAAAGACCTTGCTGATCCTGTATCATGGACCGCAAGGTCTTTGTTTTTCCGGCGATCTCGAGAGCTGCGGTCCACCCACACCCACGACCGGTCCCGGTTTCTGTACTGTAATTTCCCGATGCCGCCAGGGTATGCACGACAGAGCTACTTCAGCAGCTTCGAGTAATATGCATTCATCTGATAGAGTGCCGCCGCCGGGTTGTGCCCCAGCACACGATCCTTGGTGATGAGAGTGGTGCACAGCGCATCGGAATATTTATAAAAAATGCTGTCATGCCCCACGCATAGGCCGACCACGATATTCAGGTCGGTCTTTTTTTCGTTCAGCAGCTTCGCCTGCATTATCGGATTGCATATGTTTCTGCCTACTGCCTGACAGCAGGGATCGATGCCGACCTTGGTTTTGGCCTGCGCCCCGACTTTGCATGCGATGCCGTAGACCTCGAACCCCTTGTGACGGAAAAACTTCGCCGCGGCCCGGGACTCGGAGATCAGCCCGACACATGTTGCAACGCCCAGCCTGCGGGCACCGATCTTCCCGGCGAACTCGGCGATCTCTTCAATGCGCGTCATCCGGCAGTAGTTTTCATACTCCACCTCGGCGGCGGCTTTCATCACTCTGGAGTTTTCCTCGTCCTCTATGTAAAGTGCGAGCACTTCATCTATATCTGTTTCGAACTCTGCGCCCTCGTCGCTGCCGGAGCCATCGCGGGCGGTCTCTCCGGCGGACTCCATCTGCTTAAGGAGCCTGGCGGTCGGACAGAACTCCGGGTACATCGTCTTCTCATGGTTGCAGTTGGTAACTGCGCAGTCCACGCAGCTGTATATCATATCTTCTTTTTTCATAAAAATCTCCATTCTGCTGGGATGCCGGTCACACCAGCTCTTTCAGCTCATCTCCGAAGCTGCCGTTTGAAACATTATCATATGTCACATCAGCAGCGTTTTCATATACCGGTCTGCGTTCCTCCTCCATGCGGCAGAGCGTTTCCATGTCTTTGGAAAGAGGTCTGCCGTCCATTGCCAGCTGATCCAGAGGGCGTCTGATGTGCACCATCAGGCCGTTCTGACGGAGTGCCTGTACATTTTCTTCTCTCAGGACAGCGCCGCCTCCGGCAGCGATGACAAGCCTGTTTTCCTTGCCGAAACGACGGCAAACTTCGGTCTCACGTTTTCTGAAGACCTCTTCGCCTTCCTTCTGGAAAATCTCAGGGATGCTGATACCTGCTTCCTTTACGATCTCATCGTCCAGATCCACGAATTTCTTGCCTGAAATCTCAGCAAGGTATCTGCCGACAGTAGTTTTGCCTGAGCCCGGCATACCGATGAGAGTGATGTTCCTGATGTCCTTTTCCATGGCGTTTATGATGCGTTCGTTTTCTTTTTCGAATGTCCCTGGCGTGCCCAGGAAAAATCCTGCAGCAGCTGTGGCCTGTGCCACCAGCATAGGCAGTCCGTTGGAGTGAGGAAGTCTCAGCTCTGAAGCCTCCAGCAGCAGTGCGGTCCTGAACGGATTGTAGATGACGTCCATGACGCCTTTGCAGTTCGGAAAATCACTGACGCTGATGATCTTCTGGAGGTTTTTCGGGTAAGTGCCTACCGGCGTGGCGTTGATGATGATATCCACGGAATCTGCGATGTCAGGAAGCTCGTCGTAGCTGACGAAGCTGACAGGTGTGTTTCCGAGGACATGGTCTGTTTCGCCTTCGGTGCCTTTGTGGCGGGATGCTATGCGTATGGAAGCTGCACCCTTGTCGGAAGCCGCTTTTCGTGTAGTGAGGGAAGTCCCGCCTGTGCCCAGTATCAGCACGTTCTTTCCGGCAAAATCTATGCCTGCTCTTGATGCGGCGTAGAGGAAACCTGTGTAGTCTGTGTTATGCCCGATGAGCTTTCCTCGTTCTTCCTGTGTCTTTCCTTCGGGATGCTCCCAGTAAAGCGTGTTCACTGCACCGATGGCCTCCGCCAGCGGGGATATCTCGTCGCAGAGTGGTATCACGTCCTGTTTGTAAGGTATAGTCACGTTGAGCCCGTTGTATTCCCGGGCCTTTATGAACTCCGGCATTTCCTCCGTAGAAAGGCTTATGAGGTCATATGTATATTTCCCCAGAGCCTCCTGTATTTCCTTGGAATAGCTGTGCACCAGCGTTTTTCCTATGAGTCCGTAAGTCATATTTATCAGTCCTCCTTGTGTTGATGGGTCGGTATATCAGTATCCGGGCAGGGCTGTCTGTCCGGGGCTGTGCAAAAGCCTGCTGTATGTCTGGAAGCTTTAGCTCTGCATGGATATCGGCGGCAGATCCTGCTCCGCCGTCAGATCGCCGGAAACGGAGACCGCTGCCTGTACAGGCGGATCGTTCCGGCATCGTATCAGTTGATTCTATTATACCAGTCTCTTTGGACTGATGGCTATGTAAAGTCCTGCTTTTGCATGACGATCTGTCAACCCTGCGTTGATACGCAGAGAGCCGGTGTCCCGCCTGTACGGAAAGCCAGCTGTCGTAAGTTGTCTGCAATCTTTTCTTATATCTGTTCTGTATAGCAGCCCAGGAAGTCGAATGTTTCCTTGCGGTTTGCAAGATCGTCCAGTACATGGAGCAGTTCTTCCGAGTAGACAGACGCATCCATGTCGAAGTAGAACAAGAACTCGAAGTCGCTGCCCGGGATAGGTCTCGATTCCAGCTTTGTCAGATTGATGCCCAGCGATGCGAACTTGGCGATTGTGTGGTAAAGTGCGCAAGGTGTGTGAGGCACTGACAGGATCAGGCTGATCTTGTTCGAACCCGGATATATTTCCATGTTCTTGGAAATACAAATGAAACGTGTGTAGTTGTTGTCGCTGATCTGGATATCATCGTTCAGAGGTACCAGTCCGTAAAGGTCGAGGCATTCCTGCGATGAGATGGCTGCGATGTCGTTCCTGTCGCTTTCTGAAACCATCTTTGCAGCAACAGCAGTGTTTTCACAGATAGTGACCATGACTCCCTTCAGTGACTTGAGATATTCACTGCACTGGCCGATAGCCTGTTCGTGAGAAACGATCTCTTTGATGCTGGAGATATCTGTGCCCGGTTTGGCCATCAGCATGTGATGTATCCTGAGACGGAGACTCTTTGCTATATGGAAATTGTAGTTCTGCATAAGGTCGTATACGGCAGTTACTGAACCGTATGAACTGTTGTCGATAGGCAGGATACCGTACTGGCAGAGGCCCTTTTCAACAGCGTTGAAAACCCCTTCGAAATTGCTGAAACGCATAATGCTCGGAGCTTCGAACAGCTTTTCGCATGCAGCCTGCGAGTACGAACCTGCAACGCCCTGACATGCTACCACGGCCTTTTTAGGGAAAAGCGACGGCGTTTCTTCGAGAGCTTTCCTGATCTTAGGTGACAGTGTGTTGCTGCTGTCCAGGCAGCCGTACTGGCATGATTTGCTGACATCGAATATCGTATTGAAAACCACTCTGGCGTATCCGTCGAATGGTTCGCCGATCTGTTCGGAGATCCTGTGGAGTATGTCCTTCTCACGGGCGTTGTTGAAAACAGGAAGTTTGCGTTCTTTCTTGTATTCTGCCACTTCCAGTGATTTCTGCATCCTTGAGTTGAACAGGTCGGCGATCTTGTTGTCGATCTCGTCGATCTCTTCTCTTATCTTTGTCAGATCAAGGGCTTCGTTGTTGTTTTTTTTGGCGTCTGTCATTTTATCTGATACCTCCATCGTATATACAATCCAGAAGGCCCAGTGCTACAGCGGCTTCCACGATAGGGACAGCTCTTACTGCAACGCATGGGTCATGTCTTCCGGTTACTGTCAGTTTAGTGTTTTCTTTATTTTCAAGGTCAACTGAATCCTGCTCTATGCCGATGGACGGTGTAGGTTTCAGTGCGACTCTTGCGATCAGCGGCATTCCTGTTGTGATACCCCCCAGGATACCGCCGTGGTGGTTCGTCCGTGTCTTTACGTTTCCGTTTTCGTCGTAATAGAACGAGTCGTTGTTTACCGAGCCTGTCAGTCTCGCAGCATCGAATCCTGCTCCGAACTCAACTCCTTTGACTGCCGGGATACCGAAAAGTATCGGGGACAGGGCGCTTTCCACGCCGTTATACATTGCTCCTCCGATGCCTCCGGGAAGACCCAGGGCGCATACTTCGATGACGCCGCCCAGAGAATCAAGACTGTCACGGGCGTCTTTCAGGCGGTGTTCCATGGATATGCGGGCCGCCCTGGAGATCACCGGCATCGACTCTCCCCGGAGCTTTTCCAGCAGCTGCGGGTCAGGATCCACAGGTGAGAATGCATCGTCTCTGGCATCTGCTATGGAAAGGATATGTCCTCCGATGGTGACGCCCTGATTTGCAAGGATCTGCAGTGCGATGCCGCCTGCGATGCACAGCGGAGCCGTCATCCTGGCAGAGAAAGGTCCTCCCCCTGCCATATTCAGTCCGTCGCCGTAGCGCAGTCTTGCCGTATAGTCGGCGTGACCTGGTCTCGGTACGTTACGCAGTTTGCTGTAGTCCGAGGAACGCCTGTCTTTGTTCACTATCCTGAAGGAGATCTCCGGACTTTCGGTCACAAGTATGCTGCCTGTATTTTCGCCGTCGTCTGCTGCGGTCTTCAGACCGCTGACAGGTACAGGCTCGTCGGATTCTTTTCGTTTAGTTGCAAATGGGCTGCTGCCGGGAGCTCTGCGTTTCATGAACTTTCTGAGCTCCCGCATGTCTATCCTGGTGCCCACAGGGAAACCGCTGATATCAACGCCTATCTCCGGTTCGTGGGAACCTCCCCATATATTTACTTTAAGGTTCTTGCCAAAAGATGAATTCATTTTCTGGTACCTCCGTAGTTATTTCTGATGATGCCGTTAGATTTCAGTGACATCACCGCCCAGCTTCCTGAAATCGTCGAAAAAGTCCGGATATGATTTGCTGACTGCTTCAGCGTGCTCGATCGTTACCGAGTTTTCACATATACATGACGCCACTGCTGCTGCCATGGCGATTCTGTGGTCGTTGTGGCTCGTCACAGTGCCTCCCGACAGGCGGGACGTTCCCGATATGGAAAGCCCTGCCTCACGGCATGCGACGTCTGCGCCGAGTCTCTGCAGGAAATCGCATACCGTTGCCAGTCTGTCGGATTCTTTTATCTTCAGCCTTTCGGCTCCGGTTATCTCCGAATGTCCCTCTGCGGCGGACATCACTGCGGCAAGGACTGGTACGAGATCCGGTATCTGTGTCACGTTCAGCTCTATCCCGGAAAGTCCTGACGTGCTGCCTGTCTGAGGCAGTGTTGAGCATGTCACAGATGCCAGACCGGTGCTGCTGTCTTCAGAGATCTCCACGGAAACTCCGAGGTCTTTCAGTACTTTGACGATGTCTTTGTCACGCTGTGATGATGACATTTTCAGACCGTCGCATGTGACGTGTCCTCCGAGAGCGCCGCTTGCCAGCCAGAATGCTGCATTTGACCAGTCGCCCTCTATCGCAAGACCTTCCGGTTCGGTGTACTGCTGTCTGCCGGGTATGATGTATGTTATGAAATCGTTTTTGTCTGTGGCCGTCTGTATTTCTATGCCGAAGTCCCGGAGCACGTCCATGGAAAGCTCCACATATCCTGCAGATTCCAGTTTCGTGGTGATATGCAGGCGGCTGTCTTCTTCCAGCAGTGGCAGTGCGAAAAGCAGGCCTGTTATGAACTGTGAACTTATATTGCCAGGCAGTGAATATTCTCCGGGCTGCAGTCTGCCCTCTATGGTGCATATCTCTCTTACGTTTTTTTCATCGACCGGAGACTTTGCATCAGGACCTGCTCCCGACGCCATGGAAAAAGTGCATCCGTGGTTTTCCATTTCTTCTTTCAGCGGTGATATGGGCCTCTGAGGCAGTTTGCCTGCTCCGGCAAAGACGGCGCTGTCTGTGACCGCCATCGCTACAGGGAGCATGAATCTCAGTGTCGAGCCGCTTTCCCCGCAGTCGAGATATGGTATGCGGCTGTTTTCCTGTTCCTGTTTGACATCCAGCTGTGAAAGACATTTTTTCGTTGCTGTGATATCCCGTGAGAATTCCGGGATAAAAAGCGGGTCTTCCGATGCTCTGCCCTGCAGCTGCGACAGCTTCTGTGCGATCAGCACCCGGTGTGCATGGGATTTCGAGGGCATAGCTGTTATGCTTCCATGGAGTTTGCCTGGTATTATTCTTACATTCATTCGTATATGATATCCTTTCAGAAATAGCTTAGTTCTGCTGAAGACCGAGGGAGAATATCTCTTCCAGGCGGTCTGTAGGGACTTTCTTCAGTGTGCATCCGTTATCCTGCGGGATCACCAGTGTTATCATGCTGCCCCGGACTTTTTTGTCTCCCAGGGCTGCCTCTGCCAGCTGAGCTGCACTGTATGGACAGTCAAGGCTGAATCCTGATCTGGTCAGCACCTCGGTCATGTCGTCGCAGCACTTTCTGTCTGTCCAGCCCAGGGCTGCTGCGGCTCTTGCGATGATCGCCATGCCGATGGCAACAGCGTGTCCGTGTCTTATGGAGTAGCTGCTGCATTTTTCGATGGCATGCGCAGGCGTGTGTCCCAGATTCAGTAGCTGGCGGACTCCTGATTCACGTTCGTCTTCCTCTACGACTCTGCGCTTGACTTCAACAGCCATGGCAGCTATATCGGTGAGGAAATCAGCGTCCTGTATCTTCATGCCGTTTCTGATGGCGCCGGTGATGTCCGGATCGCCGATGATGCCTGCTTTGACTGCCTCTGCGATGCCGTCCAGCTTCAGATCCTCCGACAGTGTGCCAAGCACATCCGGATCGAAAAGCACGGCGGATGGCTGCCAGAAGGCGCCGGCCAGGTTCTTGCCTGCATCGAGGTTCACTCCGGTCTTGCCGCCCACCGATGAGTCGACTACTGCCAGCAGGGAAGTAGGTATCTGTACGAACTCCACTCCTCTGAGGAAACTGGCGGCTGCAAAGCCTGTAACGTCACCGGTGATGCCGCCTCCCAGAGCCAGCAGCATATCAGATCTCGAGAATCTGTTGTCTGCCAGATAGTTGAGGATGCTGCCGATGGTGGATATGTTTTTGTTTTCCTCGCCTCCCGGGAAAACATATTTGTACACATCGTATCCGGTGGAGCGGAGGGACTGCTGCAGCGCCTGGTCTTCGCCTCCGTAAAGCCTGGCCACAGTTTCGTCTGTGACTATACAGAACTTTACAGATGACGGATCTTTGCCAAGGACGTCACGGATGTATCCGCCTGTCATGCTGAGCATCCCGTGCTCCATTATCACGTCGTATTTTCTTGATGCATTGACTGAGATTTTTTTCATATAATGAATTTCCTCCGGTTGTAAGAGCAGCTGCCTCTGTCTCTGTTAAAAGATCTCGCCGTCGATGATCGCTTTTTTCTCACGACCGTCTTTGAGCAGTGCTCTGAGTTTATCGCTGTCGTCATCTCTGATGGCATCTCTGTATTCTTTGAGGTTTGCTATCAGCGTGTCTATCTCGCCTGCGAGATTGTCACGGTTTTCCAGGAACAGTTCTGTCCACATGTCTTCATTGAGCTTGGCTACACGAGTCAGATCTTTGTAGCTTCCTGCCGAGAAGCCTGCATGTTCCTGAGCTGTAGGGCTTTTGATGTATGCGTTGGAAACAACGTGCGCCAGCTGCGAGGTGAAGGCTATCTTCCTGTCGTGAGCTTCAGGCGTCGTTATTTCGATATTCGTGAACCCTATGGACGCGAAAAGCGACTTGAGCTTTTCGATGCTTTCGATAGGTCCCTTTGTTTCAGTGAAGATCATGGATGCATTGTTGAACAGCGTCTTCTTTGCATATGAAAAGCCTGAATGTTCGAGTCCTGCCATAGGGTGTCCGCCGATGAAAAGGAAGCCCTTTTCTTCTGCAATGGGTATGAGTTCATCGCATACCAGCTTTTTGATACCTCCGCAGTCCACCACGATGGCGTCTTTTTTGAAAAGGTCCGCATGGGCCTTGACGTAGTCCACTGTAGCATGCGGATAAAGTGCGATGATGACTATGTCACACTGTGTCAGCAGAGTATCTGTCAGCGGCTGTTCGATGGCGTTGACAAGGATCGCTTTTTTGACGACCTGCTCGCTGATATCGGTGCCGTAAACTGTATTATCTGTATTCTGGCTTATGGACTTCGCCAGTGAGCCGCCGATGAGTCCAAGTCCCACTATTCCTATTTCCATTATAAATCACCTCGATGTTATATTATAGTAGTTTTTTTCTTAGCCTTTGTAAGCCAGTGGTCTGATAGCGTTGACTGCCTGCATCACGTCGTCGAATGCTGCCGGTGTCAGTGACTGTGCTCCGTCGCAAAGTGCAGCAGGCGGGTTGTTGTGTACTTCTATCATAAGACCGTCTGCACCTGCAGCTGTTGCAGCCATAGCCATTGGTTTTACAAGACCTGCGATACCTGTAGCGTGGCTTGGGTCAACGATGATAGGAAGATGTGTCATTGTCTTCAGGAGCGGTATCGATGCAAGATCGAGGGTGTTTCTTGTGGCAGTTTCGAATGTCCTGATACCACGTTCGCAGAGGATGATATTGCTGTTGCCGCCTGCCATGATGTATTCAGCACTCATCAGCAGTTCCTTCAGTGTGCTGGAAAGACCTCTTTTGAGAAGGATAGGCTTGTCAGTATGTCCCAGTTCTTTCAGCAGTTCGAAGTTCTGCATGTTCCTGGCGCCGACCTGTATCACGTCTACATTTTCGAAAAGAG
>CAKQNZ010000071.1 GCA_934255435.1 uncultured Clostridia bacterium
GGCAGCAGCATAGGCGTCAGCTTCAGCTACAAGGTGCAGGATACTCCGAGAGGACTTGCCGACGCATTCATACTTGGCGAGAATTTCATAGGAGATGACAAAGTATGTCTTGTACTGGGCGACAATGTATTCTACGGTCAGTATCTTACAGACACGCTGATGGCAGCGAAGAAACAGGAAAAGGGAGCTACGGTCTTCGGATATCCGGTGAAAGACGCATCAGCGTTCGGAGTCGTGGAGTTCGATGAAAACAAGAATGTGGTATCCATCGAGGAAAAACCGGAGCATCCGAAATCCAACTACGCTGTTCCGGGGCTTTACTTCTACGACAATGACGTCATAGAGATCGCAAAGAACGTGAAACCGTCAGCGAGAGGCGAACTTGAAATAACTTCAGTCAACAATGAATATCTCAGACGTGGAGATCTGAAGGTAGTGCTGATGGGCAGAGGCATGGCATGGCTCGACACAGGCACTCCCGAAGGTATGCTGAAAGCTTCAGAATTCGTCGAAGCAGTGCAGTCGAGACAGGGGTTCTACATCGCATGCCTTGAAGAGATCGCATGGCGCCGTGGATTCATAGATGATAAGCAGCTTGAGAAGGTAGGCAGTGAGCTGAAAATGACAGACTACGGAAGATATATATTATCACTGCTTGAAAACAAGAGGTAACAGTAATGAAAATATTAGTGACAGGAGCAGCAGGATTCATAGGCAGCAATTTTGTCTTTTATATGCTGGACAGGCACCCGGAGCACGAGATCGTGGCACTGGATGCACTGACATATGCAGGAAACCTGGAAACACTGGAACCTGTGATGGGAAATGAAAGATTCACATTCGCGAAGGCTGATATAGCAGACAGGAAAACGATATTCTCATTGTTTGAGCAGGAGAACTTCGACACAGTGGTGAACTTTGCAGCTGAATCCCATGTTGACAGATCCATCGAAGATCCGGGGGTGTTTCTGAATACGAATATCATAGGCACACAGGTGCTGATGGATGCATCGAGAGAATACACAGTGAAGCGGTTCCATCAGGTGGGCACCGATGAAGTATACGGAGACCTGCCGCTGGACAGGCCGGATCTGTTCTTTACAGAAGAAACGCCTGTGACAGCGTCAAGTCCTTATTCAGCATCCAAGGCATCGGCAGACCTTCTGGCGATGGCATATCACAGGACATACGGTCTTCCGGTGACGATATCAAGGTGCTCCAACAACTACGGACCGTATCAGTTCCCGGAAAAGCTCATACCGCTGATGATATCAAGGGCGCTGAATGACGAAACACTGCCTGTGTACGGCACCGGCGAGAATGTCAGAGACTGGCTCTATGTGGAGGATCACTGCAGAGCTATAGACATGATCCTGGAAAACGGCAGGACAGGCGAAGTCTACAATATAGGCGGTCACAATGAACGCAGCAATCTCGACGTGGTGAAGACGATACTGAAGTACCTTGGCAAGCCTGAGAGCCTCATAACCTTCGTAGGGGACAGGAAAGGCCACGATCTGAGATATGCCATCGAACCGGCAAAGATACATCGGGAGCTGGGATGGCTGCCGTCAGTGGGATTCGACGACGGCATAAAGATGACTATAGACTGGTATCTCGAAAACCGCCAGTGGTGGGAACGCATAGTTTCCGGAGAGTATCAGGATTACTACAAAAAGATGTATGGGGGAAGATGACATGTATTTATCAGCAGCTGCTCCGGCAGCACTTGATGATAAAAAGGACCTGAGAAGGCAGATCATGATATACACCTTGCTGTTCGCAGTGACAGCAGCAGGTGTATATCTTGCTTTTTTGGTATGCGGAAGGACATTCATAACAGAAGGCGACGGCAAGACACAGCAGTATCCGTTCTATGTCATGGTAAAACGCATGATAGCAGGACTGATAGACGGCGACGGGTTCCAGTTCTGGAGATGGGAGATAGGTCTTGGAGCGGACGGATTTGTGACTTTTGTAGGCAAGCTGATGAATCCGCTGACATATATCACTATCGCATTCCCGGAAAAGTACATAGATGTGGGATACAGCCTGATGGTGGTGGTCACACAGTATCTGGCAGGACTGAGCTTCCTGCTTTTTGGCAGAGAAGTCAGTCTGGGTCGGTATCAGCAGATCGTCGGCGGCCTTTCATATGCTTTCTGCGGATGGCTGATATTCGTTTCTACACAGCAGGGGATGCTGGACATAGGTCCTGCAGTACTGCCTCTTCTTATGCTGGGTACAGAAAAGATCCTGAAGGGAAAATCGCCGCTGCTGTTCATACTGTCTGTAGCGTATATGCTGCTGTGCAATTTCCTGCTGTCGTATATAGCGGCGATACTGGTGATACTTTTCTTTGCAGTGAGATATTTCAGGATATGCAGCGGACGCAGCGCCATGGATTTCATAAAAAAGGCAGCAGCTTTCGCAGGATACGGTATCACAGGTATGCTCATCGGCGGGATAGGTCTTGTGTTCAATGTGTTCAAGATGTCAGGTGCAAATACGAGCGCTACCGTAGAAACACCGCTGCTTTATACGCTGGAGGGATATTTTAAGATACCGTCAGGACTTTTTTCACTGCAGCAGACGGTGGATACATACTACAGTCAGATGTACATCCCTGTGATATGCATAATACTGCTGCCTCTGATAGTGAAAAATATCAGGAAAAGCACACCGGCGCTGCTGAGCGTCGTACTGTTCGCAGCTGCACTGCTGCCGGTCACAGGCAGGATATTCAACGGATTCAGCTACAGTACTCCCAGATGGTATTACGGCGAGATATTTTTCGTCGTATGGGCTGCTATGGAGCTTCTGAAGTCGGAGACTTTCAGACCACGCAAAACACTGAAGATGCTGGCTGTATGGATACTGGCTCTGGGGGTGTGGAATATCGGCGTCTGTCATTTTGTGCTGGACATACTGACAAAGGACGCAGCAGGAGCCTGCATAGTCGGCCTTGGATTCGGGCTGCTTATCATAGCGCTTTACTATATACGTGGATACAGACTGCCTGACAGGAAACTGCACGGCATATCATACAAGCGTATCATGGACATGGTGATAGTCGTGATACTCATCGGCAGCATCATCGGCACAGCCAACATGAAATTTTATCCGGGAGTCAGCGACTATCTGTTTGAAGAGTCAAAGCCTGGCGAAGTATATGGGAAGCTGCAGAAATCAACACAGCGAGTAGTTCAAAAACTTCAGGATGAAGACGGCAGTTTCTTCAGGACAGATCAGGTGGACGGCATGAGCGACACAAGGGGCGTACGTGTCAAGACCAACGAAGGGATATACTTCGGAAACAGGTCGATACAGACATATATATCCACCATGAGCAGTATGTGGCACAAGTTCAACAGGACAATGGGCAATAATGCAGGATATTTTGACAGGACCACCAGTTATTCCAATGACAACAGAGCAGGACTGGATCTGCTGACAGGTGTGAAATATTTCCTGGGTGATGATGCTGCAAAAGTGCCGGGAGCCTCAGAATATGCTCCATACGGATTCACGAAAACTGGCAGCATAGATGGCATAGACATACTGGAAAACAAGTACAGCATAGGTCTTGGATCGCTTTACAGCCAGTATATCACAGAGTCGGAACTGAAAAAATATCCATATCTTGAAAGAGAGCAGGTGATGCTGCAGGCGGCAGTGGTGCCCGATGATCAGGCAGGGAAGATCAAAGGTGTGAAACACGCCGGTAAAGACGATCTGAAAACAGATGTCAGAGAGATAGACTACGATATATCCGATGTCAGGGACATCGATATGGATAAAGAAGGCAGCATGACTGTGCACAACAATGACGGTAGCATCATCATAGATCTGCCTGAGATTAAGAACGCACAGATTGTAGTGTCCTTCGACAATCTTGTAAGAGAGAAGTCAGGATATAAATACAACCTTGAGCTAAACGACGGAGAACCCAGAGGCGGCAGGCTCAGAAAGTTCCTGAAGGAAGTCTCCTACGACGAAGATGAGAAGTTCGATATAACTGTTTACAAGGGCGGATATAAGACATTCGATAATGATGAGAAGGATAAGAAAAAAGCACAGTACAGGAAGAATGCCAGGAACAGGAAAGGCAAATACCAGGGTTTCGGCGATGTGACTGATTTCAATATCAACTTCGGATATTACGACAGCATAAGCGGCAAGATAAGGATCGACATCAACAGGTCCGGGGACTACACCTTCGATTCTCTGAAGATCTACGCTGTACCGATGGATATCTACGATGAGAGTGCATCAGAACTGCAGGAGAACAGCCTCGACGTGACTTCCTTTGAAAACGACAAGATCGATGCAACAGCGGAAGCGAAGCAGGATTCAGTCATGTATCTGTCGATACTTGACGATCCGGGCTGGAGTATCTATGTAGACGGCGAGAAAGTAGAGAAGACGAACGATGTCAATATCGCATTCACAGGTGCTGAGATAAAGAAAGGCACCCATGATATAGAGCTGAGATACAGTCCCGGAAGGCTTTATCTTGGGATCGGCATGACAGCAGTCGGGATAGTCATAGCAGCAGTGATATGTATCATCAGAAAGAAACGGCGTCCGTGCTGATGCGCAGAAAACGCAGTATCCCCCGGCAGCGACGCATGCAGCTGTCCGGGGAGATTGCTTTTGACATATAAATATAATATAATCAAAGTACAAGTTTCAACAGATCCTGTAAGATCTATTTTTTAGTCAGAAAAGCGAGGGGAAGTTTATGCAAAAGTTTTTAAAGATGTTTCTGGTGACCGGCATCGTGTTTATGATGGCGTTCACCGTGATCCCGGTGAATTTTGCCGGAAACCAGGTATCGGCTGCGTCCGATAATGTTGTAAAGACAAAGACCTACAGCAAAAGCGCAGGCAAATACAGCCTCAAAGCAAAGCAGGCCAAACTTGGCGGACGCACGATGAATGTATATCTGCCGAAGATAAAGAGCCTCAAAAAGGCAAAAGTCAGCAAGGTGAAATTCACTGCCAGGATGTACAGCGGCAAAAGTGTGACCGCTTCAAAGAGCAGGACAGTAAAGATTTCAAAGATATCATCGAAGAAAAAGATGGTTTCTATGAGTCTTCCGGCTCTGGGTAAATACAATGTTGAAGCTAAGTTCTACAACAAAAAAGGTAAAAAAATCAAAACAGTCATTCTGAAAAATACAGGGCTTATAGCTAAGGAGTACAATATTGCTGTTGTCAACGGCAGTTATGGTCCGCTCCTGCTGTCGCTGTCATTGTGGGATGTCACAAAGAATGATAAGGGGGAAGCTATTCCTACAGCACTGGCGTACTCAAGACCAGGTTCATATGACTGGAACAGTATGCCTCCGAACGTGTACTCGAATCCGAAAGCAAAGAGTCCTAAAACAGGGAATCTTGCATACAAATTAGACAGGATGAGTGCTTATGTAGCGGATCTTCACTCACTTAACAGGAGCTCGAAGTTTCATTTCTATTTTGCAGACAACTATGTATCAGGTATACTTGAACTGGCATGCGGCAACGGCATAAAAGAAAGCAATTACGATGTGACACTGCTGTCAGACGGCAGCGGTACAGCAGCCTACTTCAACGGAGTGTACGGCAAATCCAATGCATCACGTGTATATGACACTATGAGCGCAGAATGGAACGTGATCAAAAAAGCATACAGCGAAGGACACAGGATATCCACAAACTCACTGAAATATCATAACTACGGTCTTGCGAGATATGCATATGTGGCAGTGAACGAATCCAGCAATGTGAAGTGGTGGGTAGGCTCTGCAGCAGCATTCGCCAGCGAGGATACTGATTTCCTGAACGCTGCAAAATCAAAGATGGAAGTAAAGAACCTGAACAACATGCTTGAAGCCCTCAAGGCAAACGGCAATGAGGCAGGATTCAAGAAATGGTGCCATTTTGACGACAGCATGTTCGCAGAAGCCAGCAAAAATCACAAGAAAGTAATGGTACTGATGGGAAGCCGTGTTACAAGAGAAACAGACTTCGAAGAGTTCACGAAATTCGTCAAGAACTATTACGGTGACGGCTACGAGTACTACTACAAGGGACATCCGGGCACGCCTACGAAGCTGTATCCTGAAAAACAGCAGCAGCTGAAGAACGCAGGAGTCCACGATGTTGATTCATCCATACCGGCAGAGCTGATACTGTACTTCTATCCTGACGTATACTGCTCAGGTATGTCCAACAGCACGCTGAACTCCAGCTACAAGGACGGCAGGACATGTGCTTACTTCGGAGCAAGGAAAGCAGCTGCTCTCAAGAAGAATGAAGAAGGTGCAACAGCAGTCATCGCTGCAGAGAAGTTCCAGATGTTCTTCACAAAGATAGATGCTACATACGATGGCGAGCTTGAGTACAACAAGGATCACAAATGCTATCTCGTTGAATTCAACGGCAACGATAAATACGATTACGCCATCTATGACTATAATGATGACAAGATCACATATCATGAGATCAAGTCATCAGATACAGTAAAAGCATCAGAAAGCAAAGCTGCTGCAGCTGAAACCAGCAGCGATGCAGAAGATGCCGGAAACGGTGAACAGGCAGCAGAATAAGTTTTTTCATAATGATGAGATAAAGAAATTACAGGATCTGAAAGAAAAAATATGCTTATCAGGCTGTGCAGACAGGTGCAGCAGATAAGAATGAAACAGTACTAAAAAATGCAGATACGGAATATAATGTTCCGGTCTGCATTTTTTGATATGTGAATAGTTTCTTTGCTTGTATCTGCAAAGTATCATCATGCCGCAGAGCACTGGGAATCCTGTCTCTGCTGATCCGGCGTGGATGCAGGCTATGCCTGTCGTCTTTCACTTCCTGATGATATCCTGTGCATATCGGAGGATATGCTTTTAAGCAGATTGCCACCCGTCATAACGGCTACTGACAGTATCAGTACGAATATGAGGAACAGTGGCAGATATGCGGCACCTTCCCAGCCGTATTTCTGTCCCATCCATACGACGGAGATCTGCGAGAGGTATACAGGCAGCGAGAGCCTGCCGAGGAAAAAGCATATGCGGCTGTTGAATATACTGCCAGCATGCGAGATACCTGTACCCGATACTGTTACGAGTACGAACAGCAGCGCCAGAGCATAGACTTCATACTGCGAAGGCACTGTTGTCACTGCAAATACGAATGTAAAGAAGAAAGCGGCCGCTTCAGCTGCAGTGCCTCCAAGCAGGATCTCTATTACTGCACGTAGTGTAGCCTTGAAGCAGAAACTCATCCATACAGATACGCCTGTCAGTGCATTTGTCGTATACATAAGATAGCCGATGGCGAAAACAGCGAGTACCGGTGCGATATATGTATAAACAGCTTCATAGTATCTTATTGCAAAAGGATATATGACGCACATGGCCAGCAGCATACATGAGATATACCATTCCACATGATTCGGGTTGGTAAGGCTGATACCGCTCATCTGGACCAGCAGGAAATTAGGTACGCTGTCGATGAGACATACTACAGCATGTTTCCAGTCGAATCCCTTGAACATCACATAAGTCGCAAAGCTGAACACGAATGCGATGACATGGTAGGGGAATATTGAGGAATATTTGCCTGCGATGAATCTGATCCAGTCGGCAGGTTTCGACACGATGCGACCCTTTTCCTCCATCATGGAATTTCTCTTTTTCTTTATTGACTTTGCCATGAAAAATCCTGACAGCAGGAAGAAAAACTCGACTCCTATGGAGCCGTGAGGGAAAAGAGCAAGGTGAAAACCGTCCTTCAGAGACGGTTCACCCATAAAATATTTTTCGAAATGGAACAGCAGCACGTATATTGCAAAGATAAAGCGATAAAGCTCGATCCTGCCGTTTCGTTTTTTTCTGTTGAGTGTCATTTTATATGGAAAGCTCCTTCTGCATAGTGATCATCATCTGACTTCGATATCTATATTGTCCAGTGCTTTGTGGAGTTTGTCCACAGCTTCATCAAGTGTACGGCCCTTTGTTATCACATGGCCTGTGCGGTGGGGGCCTACTCTGAATGCAGACACTTCATCTCCAGGTTCGTAGTCGAACTGGACTTCCACGATATCAGGATCATCAGGATTGCTGTCGGTCTGTGATATTATCTTTCCGTCTTTGTCGCTGCGCAGCAGCATGCTGGCGTTCGGCGTGATCTTTCCGCTGCAGCTGAAATCCACATCTTCGCCGAGAGCAACACGGAGTATCTTTTCATAGTAGTCATAGCCGTAGTAAATGGATACAAGTTCAGCCAGACAGGTGGCTCCGGAACGTCCGCCGATCTCAAGGACATAGGTTTTGCCATCCTTCATGATGAAATCTGCGTTGATGGCGCAGTTGTCAAGACCCATGGCGCTGATGGCAGCAGTGAGCTGCTTTTCTGCATCAGCCAGCGTCTCCTCCGGCAGGTCGTAAGGTGCGAAGTGACCTATCGGCACACCTGTATCGCCTTTGAACACATAGTCTCCGTGAGGAAGTATGAATTGTACTTTGCCTCCGGCAACGAAGCTCTGGGCTCCGAATTCTTCGCCTTCGATGAACTCTTCCACGATGAAGTAATCCGATCTTGTGTTGGCACGGACTTCAGCAGCGGCATCGTCAAAGACATCAGCTGAATCCACACGCACGATACCACGGCTTCCGGAGGAATCCACGGATTTGAATATTAGCGGGAAGGAAAGTCCTGTGATATATCTTTCGATATCATCTGCATCGAGAGGTACTTTGCGGAACCTGGCAGTACGGACACCGTTTTCTTCGTATTTTTCTTTCATCAGCAGCTTGTTCGCAGCTATCCGGGCTGCCTCGTAGGAAAGTCCGCTGAACCCCAGCTCGTCGCATACTCTGCCGATGGTGATGACTGCCACGTCTGTACCTGCAGTGACGATGCCGTCTATATTTTCTTCACGGGATATCCTGAGTATGGCCTCATGATCCGTGGTGTTTTCGTAGTAAACCTTGTCGGCGTACTGGAATCCCGGGTAGTTTCCGGGTATGCTGGCGACTATCGTATAAAGTCCCAGTTTCTTTGCTGTCTTTATCAGAGGGACCTGATATATCCCGGCCCCAAGTATAAGTATCTTTTTCATATACATCCTCCCTGATGAGTAAATATCTTTTAGTTTTCTTCTGTTACCGGCAATATTTCTGTCGTACCGGTATTTTCAGCACCTGTGTCATCCAGTCCGGCAAGATCAGATATCTGATGAAGGTCTGTCTGCCCGGTGTATGTCCGGCGCACCACATACTGCGGATTGTTGCTCATGCCCAGGAACATCCTGCCGATATATTCTCCGATAAGTCCCATGAACAGCAGATTGATACCGGAAAAGAAACAGATGGTGACCATCATGGACGGCCAGCCTATGGCCATGGCAGGGTCCACGAGTTTTCGTATTAATATTATGATGGCACTGAGTATCGCTATCACAGAGAATATCCCGCCTGCAAATGATGCAAGTCGCAGCGGTACTACAGAAAATCCTATGATGTTTGACCAGAGGCTCACCAGTTTTTTGAACGTGTAGTTGGATGTACCTACTTCACGTTTGAAATGTTTCACAGGCACGCTGCTGATATTCCTGGTGGTCCTGAGGAAAAGCCCCTGCAGATGTGTGTAGCGGCTTTTGTACTGCACTGCATAGTCTCTGACGAATTTCTTTATGATCCAGAAGCTGGACGTTTTCATGTCCCTGGGCTTTCCGATCAGTATCCTGACGGACAGGT
>CAKQNZ010000072.1 GCA_934255435.1 uncultured Clostridia bacterium
GTCATAATTCTGTAAGGTTCATTAGTACCTTTAGTCACGAGATCGTCGATGAGAACGCCAATATAAGCCTCGCTTCTTTTGAGAACAAATGGTTTTTTTTCTATTATTTTGCATACCGCATTGATCCCGGCTATAAGTCCCTGGGCAGCAGCTTCTTCATAGCCTGAACTGCCGTTGAACTGTCCGGCACAGAACAGATTTTCTATGTGGCGGTTCTCGAGGTTCGTCTTCAGATCCAGCGGATCGATGCAGTCGTACTCGATAGCATATGCCGGTCTGACGATCTTCAGATTTTCCAGACCCGGTATCGTCCTGTAAAACTGCTCCTGCACGTCCTCCGGAAGACTGGAGGACATTCCCTGTATATACATCTCGTCTGTATAAAGTCCTTCCGGCTCTATGAACAGCTGGTGCCTTTTCTTGTCTGCGAATCTGTTGACCTTGTCCTCGATGGACGGACAGTATCTCGGACCGACACCCTCGATCTGTCCTCCGAACAGCGCAGACCTGTGAAAGTTCTTTCTAATTATATCGTGAGTCGCTTCGTTAGTGTACGTCAGCCAGCATTTCACCTGATCTTTTTCAAGTTCATCGTTCATGAAGGAAAACGGCACGATTTTTTCATCACCGTCCTGCTGCGCCATTTTGCTGTAATCGAGACTCTGAGCCAAAGCTCTGGCAGGCGTGCCGGTCTTGAACCTTCTCATTGGAAGTCCGTGTTTTCTCAGATCATCCGCCAGCTCCACTGAAGGTGCCAGTCCGTCAGGACCACTCTGGTAAGCACTGCTGCCTATGAAGACCTTTCCAGCAAGGAAAGTTCCTGTGGCGAGTATCACTGCTTTTGCATCATAACAGGCTCCCGTTTTCAGCACGACTCCGCAGGCTTTGCCGTCCCTTACGATCAGCTCTGTGACTTCTCCCTGTTTCAGATCGAGATTTTCCTGATGCTCCAGCGTCTTTTTCATTTCTATGTGATACTGGTTCTTGTCAGCCTGGGCACGCAGCGAATGTACAGCCGGACCCTTTGCAGTATTCAGCATCCTGCTCTGTATGAAAGTCTTATCTATATTGATACCCATCTGTCCGCCGAGAGCATCTATCTCTCTGACAAGATGGCCTTTGCCGGTGCCTCCGATAGAAGGATTGCATGCCATCATCGCCACTGCTTCGAGATTTATGGAAAGCATCAGCGTCCTGCATCCCATCCTTGCAGCAGCAAGCCCCGCCTCGCATCCGGCATGACCGGCACCGATAACTATGATATCGTATGTTCCCATCAAATATTTTTCCATGTAAAATGATTCCTTCTCTGTATTTATATATCACTTGCCGAGACAGAATCTGCTGAATACTTCATTCAGTATGTCATCTGATACTGTCTCTCCTGTTATCTCTCCGATGTATTCATAGGCGTTTCTGACGTCTACCTCGATAAAGTCCAGGGCTTCTCCGGCTTCCGACATGCTGCGGGCGTCTCTCAGAGAATCAAGGGCTTTGTTCAGCAGTTCTATGTGTCTTACGTTATTTACCATTACACTTTCTTTCTGCGACACCCTGCCTCCGTACACCAGCTCTTCGATGGTGTCTTCTGTCTCAGTTATCCCTTCACCTTTTACAAGGGAAGTCTTTATCATCCTGAGATCCGGCAGCATCTTTCTGACACGGGACAGATCCACTTTCTGAGGCAGATCGTTTTTGTTCACTATAACAAGTCCGTTCCTGCCTCTGATATATTCCATGATTTTCATATCCTCTTCAGCAAGCTCTCTGCTGCCGTCGATTATAAAAATCACGAAGTCCGCATTGTTGAATGCTTCTTTTGTCTTTTCGATGCCTATCTTTTCTATTTTATCAGAGGTTTCTCTTATCCCTGCAGTGTCTATGAGATATACGGGTATATTCCTTATATTCACCGCTTCTTCTATAGTATCTCTTGTAGTCCCCGGAGTATCTGTCACTATGGCTCTGGATTCCCTCAGAAGTCCGTTCATCAGAGATGATTTTCCTACGTTTGGCCTGCCTACGATAGCTACCCTTATACCTTCTCTTATCATACGTCCTGCAGAGGCTGAAGACAGTAGATTTTCAATCATTTCGCTTATCTGCGATACATTATCTGTAAGTTTTGAATATGTCAGTTCCTCTATATCTTCATCCGGATAATCTATATTTACAGTCAGATCCACCAGCACGTCCAGCAGCTTCTGCCGTATATCCCCGATTTTTTCCGAAAGCCCGCCTTCAAGCTGTGAAGCAGCCACATCGAAACTCTTGTCTGTCTTTGCTTTTATCAGATCTATCACTGCCTCCGCCTGGGACAGATCAAGACGCCCGTTCAGAAAAGCACGCTTTGTAAACTCACCGGGCTCTGCAAGGCGAGCACCTTTTCTCAGTACCAGTGAAAGGACCCTGCGCAGCGACACGACACTGCCGTGGCAGTTTATCTCCACCACATCCTCAGCAGTGTATGTTTTCGGACCTTTCATATATACGGCAAGGACTTCATCCAGAAGTTCTCCATCATCACCGGTGACTTTTCCATACGTCATCCTTCTGCTGATAATATCGTCATTACCCGATACAGGAATAAAAATCTCCCTCAGTATATCGAGAGACTTCCCTCCGCTTATTCTGATTATACCTATACCGCCTTCTCCGTAGGCTGTAGCAATAGCAGCTATAGTATCTTCCATCTGAGTATACTCCGTTTCACGAAAATATCTTTTAATAAAGCAAAAACACTTTCAGGACATGACCTGACATGTCAAATATCAGAAGATATCCAGCATGTGGTCAACCGGAAAGTGTTGATACAATCTATTTCTTGTATTCGATAACAACTCTTCTGTAAGGTTCTTCACCTTCACTTCTTGTTGTTATATTGCGGTTCTGCTGCAGGGTCGCATGGATGATCTTCCTTTCATAAGGATTCATCGGTTCGAGCCTTACATATTTTTTTGTTCTGATAACTTTTGAAGCCAGCCTGTTGGCAAGCTGTTCAAGTGTCTTCTGTCTTTTAGATCTGTAGTTTTCGGCGTCAACGACTACTTTGATGTACTTTTCGCTGTTCCTGTTCACTACCAGGCTTGCAAGATACTGTATCGAATCGAGAGTCTGGCCTCTTTTACCGATAACAGTTCCTGAATCTTTACCATCCATTTCAAGATATACCATGTCGTCACCGACCATAGCCTTTGTATTGATCTCAAGACCCATCTTCTGTGTTATGTCTCTGATGAATCTCAGTGCTTCATGGTCTTCAGTCTCCTGCAGCTTTGATTTGTCAACTATGCTGCCGAGCTCCTCTGTTTCTTTTTTGTTTTCCCTGCTTTTCTGCTCTTTAGGAGCTTTAGCAGTTCTGGATGATCTGTGTTCTTTATTGTTTTTCTTACTGGTCTTCTGTTCCTTTTCCTGAGGTCTGCCTGCTGCAGATTTTTCTGCAGGTGCAGCAGCAGGTTCTTCTGCTTTTACTGCCCTCTCCGGCTCAGGTTTCTTTTTCTTCTCGACACGCACTTTAGCGAGTCTCGATCCTATACCGAAGAAACCCTTTGACGGCTCTTCAAGAACCGTTACCTCAACTTCATCTCTGGAGACTTTAAGATCCATAAGGGCGAGTTTGACAGCTTCTTCTACGTCAACTCCCCACTTTTCTGAATAATCCATATCAAAAACTCCTCCAAATAATATCGAGATTATTTTTTATGTTTCATTTTTTTCTTTTGTTCAGCTTCTCTTTTCATTTTCTTCCTGACTGATGACATATGGATATTGAAGAAAATCTGTATTATCTGGCTCACTGCCCAGTAAAGAGCCAGTCCGGAAGGGAAGCTTTTCGCCATCCAGAGTATCATGATCGGGAAGATGTACTGCATCATCTTCATCATACCTGCACTCTGGGCAGCTGCAGGCGTACTGTTCATTGCCTGATTCATAGCAAATCCGAAGAAAGTCGCCACACCTGCGATTATAGGCAGTATCCATGGATCGGGCTGACTGAGGTCCTTTATCCAAAGGAATGATTCATGGAATGCGAATATCATATTGTCACTGTCAGCGATATACTTCATAGGATATCTGAGCAGTGCGAACAGTCCCATGATTATAGGCATCTGGATGAGCATAGGGAGACATCCGCCCATAGGGTTGAATTTCTCTTCCTTGTACAGCTCCGCCATCTTGATATTCATGGTTTCTTTATCGTTGGCGTATTTTCTCTGTATAGCCTGCATCTTAGGCTGTATCTCTGACATCATCGCAGTGGATTTGGTCTGCTTTATGTACAGAGGATACAGGCAGACTTTAACTACCACTGTAAATATGATTACACAGATAGCATATTCTCCGATAAAACTATAGAGAACGCTGAGCAGCCATCCCAAAGGTCTGGCTATCAGTCCTAAAAATGTGTACATTAATCAGTTTCCTCCTATTTTAAAGGATCGTAACCTCCCGGATTGAATGGATGACATCTTAGTATCCTTCTGATCCCGAGGTAACTGCCTTTAAAAAATCCGTACTTTTCAAGTGCCTGAATAAAATAAGTCGAACAAGTAGGATAGAATCTGCATGTCGGGGGAAAAAGAGGAGATATGAATTTCTGATAGATCCGTATGATGAATATCAAAATATGCTTCATATCCTGTTTATCACCTCTTGTTTCTTTTTTGATTTTGTTTTTCGTCACGCTGATGTGCTGAGAGCTTCGCTCTCTTCAGTGCACATTTCATCGATCTCCCTACATCATAAGCCTTCATGCCGTTTATCGTGTTCCTGGCTATGAATATGATATCATATCCGGGTCTTATGCTGTCTTTGAGAGATCTGTAGTTTTCTTTCATGAGCCTTCTGGCTCTGTTGCGTTCAACGCTGTTTCCTACTTTTTTGCTTGCTAAAAATGCCGTTCTGTTGTAAGAAAGATCGTTTTTTCTGTAAAACAGCACCACATACCTGTCACCCAGTGACTTTCCTTTTCTGTATATGGTATTGAAATCATCTTTTCTTCTCAGTATATCCTTTTTTAGCATAATTTTCCTAAGTTACCCAGCATAACAAAAAGACCACATCTGCGGTCTCTATGCTGTTAAAACTTTTCTTCCTCTTTGTCTTCTTCTTTTTAAAACATTTCTACCGTTCTTGGTTTTCATTCTTTTTCTGAAGCCATGCTCCTTTTTTCTCTGTCTCTTTTTCGGCTGATATGTCATTTTCATGATATATTTCCTCCTCTTTCTCTTTTTTCTTTTTCTGAATTTCTAAAAAGTGCTTTCTGGCGCAGATCTGAATTTCAATCTGCACACATATGCTTTAATATTATACAACCCCAGACTGTACAAGTCAACCGCTTTTATCTTTCTGTGTATAAAACCGACCTGTTGAAACTATGCACAATTTTATCCACTGCTTGTGGATAAATCCCCTGAACCATATTTTTTAAGCATTTTTTTATTAACTATTGCTTGTGGATAACTTTATCTGTTATTATAATTAAACGTAACAGGAGAAGTAACTTATGAAGAAGAAAATCGACAGTAAAAAATGGGAAGAAATTCTTGCCGAAGTCAAAAAAAACATCACTGATATCAGTTACAGGACCTGGTTTCTCCCTCTCACACCGATAGAGATAGATGAAGAAGCCGCCGTCATGTACTTTGCCTGCACCAATGAAATGATCATAGATGTGCACAAACAGCGCTATATGTCGATATTCGAAAAGACAGCAGAGGAAATATACGGCAAAAGATACAGGATAATCATCAAACTGATGTCGGAAAACGAGATAAAAGAACTGAACAAACCCGAACCGGATATCCGAAAGCCGGCGATGCCTGCAGCAACAGAGGAGGAGAACGATCTGCGTGAGGAATATTTCCTCAACCCCAGATACAACTTCGATAACTTCATCGTGGGTCCCAACAATGAATACGCCCACGCTGTTGCAAGAGCTGTAGCTGAATCCCCTGCAGACGCCTACAACCCGCTGTTCATATACGGAGGATCCGGACTTGGCAAAACACATCTGATGCATGCCATAGGACACCACATACTGAAGAACCGTCCTGATATGAAGGTCCTTTATGTATCATCAGAAATGTTCACATCAGAACTCATAAAGGCCCTGCATGACAACAAGAACGGCAACGCCAAGATGAGAGTTTTCAAGAACAAATACCGGACTGCAGACGCGCTGCTGATAGACGATATCCAGTTCATCGAAGGCAAAGAGTCGACGCAGACCGAATTTTTCCATACATTCAATACGCTGCACGACTACAACAAGCAGATAGTCATATCCAGCGACCGGCACCCCAGCCACCTGCGGGATCTCGACGAACGACTGAGATCAAGGTTCCAGTGGAACATAGTCGCTGATATACAGCCCCCTGACTTTGAGACCCGTGTTGCCATACTCCGCAAAAAAGCCGAAGTTGAAGGCGTTGAGATAGACGACGACGTGCTGGACGTGATAGATCTGATAGCAGAAAAAGTAAAGTTCAACATCAGGGAGCTCGAAAGTGCCCTCACCAGGATAGTCAGCTATTCCACGCTTTTCAACAAGAAGATCACTGTCAAATTTGCCAGGAAAAACCTCAACGATATATTCTCCGCAGGCGATTTCGACATAACCTGCGAGACCATCAAAAAAGCTGTGGCAAGAAAATACGGCGTAAAGATAACAGATCTTGAATCAGCTAAGAGAAAGAGAGAATTCTCGCACCCACGCCAGGTGGCTATGTATCTGTGCAGAGAACTCACCGACTCGTCGCTGCCTAAAATAGGCGAATATTTCGGAGGCAGAGATCACACAACGGTGCTCCACGCATACGATAAAATATCTTCTGAAATAAAGACAAGCAACATACTTGAAGAAGAGATCCGCATACTGAAAAACGAGCTTCAGTAGACGATCTTAAAGCACAGGTTATCAACAGCAGATGTTAATAAAAATAAAAAGTTATCAACAGCATTTTAACAACAAAAAAACAAGTGTTCATCGGGGCTTCGTGAGTTATCCACAATTTCCACATGACCTACTACTACTATTACTATAAATATATATAAATATAATAAACGTTTTTCACTTGTTTTCATGTTCATATGGAGGTACATGACTAATATGAAATTCACATGCAGACAGCAGACACTTTCTAAAGCACTCAATACAGTATCAAAAGCAGTATCAACAAGAACGACCCTTCCTGTACTGAAGGGCATACTTATCGAAGCTGACGGCAGCGGCAAGCTCACACTGTCGGCATCCGATCTTGATATAAGTATAAGGAAAACCATCGAAGCCGACGTTGCTGAACCGGGAGCAGCCGTGGTAGCATCTAAGCTTTTCGGTGATATAATCAGGAAACTGCCAAGTGAAATGATCCAGATAGAAGAAACCGACGATAAAAACGTGTTGATAAAAACGAATTCATCAGAATTCAACGTAATAGGTCTGCCTGTGGATGATTTTCCTAATATCAGCAGCAGCAGCGGTATGACAGACAAACTTTCACTGGATTGTAGACTGTTCAGGGACATGATAAAGAAAACATCCTTTGCAGCAAGCCTGGAAGAAGCCAAGGGCGTACTTGTAGGCATACTTACTGAAATAACTCCCGACAACGTCAGGATGGTAGCACTGGACGGGTTCAGGCTGGCTCTTTCCAACGAACCTGCAGACAGCGGCAGAGAAGAGAAATTCCTGATAGCCGCAAAGATCATGAATGAGATAAGCAAGATAATATCAGAAGACAGTGAATGTGAGACTCTGGATATACTTCTCAGCGACAAAAAAGCCATGTTCATCATAGGGGATACTGAAGTCAGCCTGCAGCTGATGGAGGGAGAATTCATCAGATACAGGGATATAATCCCGGCAGACGGCACGACTGCCGTAACTGTCGGCCGGAGCATACTCCTTGAAAGTATAGAGAGAGCTTCGCTGCTGGCAAGAGAAGGCAAGAATAATCTCATAAAGATGTCGATGCATAACGACCTGCTCACCATAACTTCAAGATCCGAAGAAGGTAATGTCAGAGAAGAGATCATCATGGAAAAAACAGGTGACGATCTTGATATAGGGTTCAACTCCAAATACGTCACAGACGTGCTGAAAGCCATAGAGGATGAAGAAATCAAGATGATATTCAGCACAGGCACATCGCCTTGCGTGATAAAGCCTGTGACCGGAGATGCTTTCGAATACCTCGTACTTCCTGTAAGGATACCGAGAGTGTAGCACAGGGACCGGAAGCAACTGAAACAGCGGAATTATGTACATAGAAAATATAGAACTTAAAAATTTCAGAAATTACAGGGAACTCAGCGTGTCTTTCAGCAGACATGTGAATATCTTTCTCGGAAACAATGCCCAGGGCAAGACAAACCTGCTGGAAAGCATATATATGAATTCAATGGCAAAATCATTCAAAAATGTCAGAGACAGAGAGATGATCAGGTTCGGCGAGGATTTCTGCAAGATAAAGACCGATATATGCACTGACGGAGAGACTGACACCACTGAAATACTGATAAACAAGGATGGCAGGAAGGGCGTTAAGGTCAACGGAGTGAAGATAAGACGTACATCCGAGCTGCTGGAGCGGGTATTCATCGTGATATTTTCCCCGGACGACCTGAAGATAGTAAAAGAAGAGCCTGAAAAGCGCAGGAAATTCACAGACAGGGAGCTGTGCCAGATAAATCCCGGATACTTCAGCGACCTTGCGGATTACAGGAAAGTCCTGAAGCAGCGGAACATATATCTCAAGGAAAGTGCTCCCGATGCGGCTGTACTGGATATCTGGGACACGGAGCTTGCAAAGTACGGCAGCAGGATAATATCAAAGCGCAGGGATTTCATAAACAAGCTCGATATCATCAGCAGGGACATACACGACAGGATATCCGGCGGCAAAGAGGATCTGAAACTGAAGTACGAGCCTAATATTTCGCAGGAAGATGATTTTTACAGCATACTGAGAGATTCCAGAGAGGACGATCTGAGGAACAGGAACACAGGGCGCGGTCCCCACAAGGATGACATAAAGATATCTGCAGACGGTATAGACCTCAGGAAATTCGGCTCCCAGGGGCAGCAGCGTACAGCTGCTCTTTCCCTGAAACTGTCAGAGATAAAGCTCATCGAGGAGGAGACCGGAGAAAAGCCGGTGCTCCTTCTTGATGATGTGCTGTCGGAGCTTGACAATCAGCGGCAGAGTTTCCTGATAAATTCACTTGGTGAAAATCAGATGTTCATCACAACAGCTGATATTTCAGGAAAAGTGATAAGCTCCATGGACGCCGGCAGGATATTCAGGATATCAGCAGGCACAGTGGAGACACAGATACAGGATGCGTAAAAGTATACCTGTGATAAAAAAATATACGACAACGCATAAAACGACTGTTTTTACGGGCTTTTGGAGGATCATGG
>CAKQNZ010000073.1 GCA_934255435.1 uncultured Clostridia bacterium
ATTCTCATGTGACATGGGATGATGTGCTGGAAATGCACCTTTCCGGCAACTGGGAGATACTGAACCACTCCTACGACTGCCATTCATACGATAAACGCAACGGCATATCACAGAAAAAAACAGAGAGCAACAAAGATTATAGAAAATTCCTGCAAAGCGACCTGGGACGGCTTCAGAATATGATAGCTTATGTTACAGGCGTTGCACCGGACACTTTCACTTATCCTTTCGGTGCATTCAGCAAAGAAACCGACAACTGCCTGAAAAAGATGGGCTTCAAGGCGACGCTCAGCTGCACAGAAGGAGTCAGCACTATAACAAAAGGAGACCCCGACAGTCTTTATATGATAAAACGTCACCTGAGGCCTCCTGACAATTCTCCTGAAGATTTTTTCAGCTCCCTGTAGATACCTGCTGACTGGTCATTATAGCCTGAGCAGATCTGTTTCTACACAAGTCTGTTCAGATTTCCTCCCTCTTTGAAACTTCTGAGGTTGGCTGCACATGTCTCAGCTACAGTTTCTCTGGTTTCATGTGGCGTGAACGCTATATGCGGCGTTACGATGCAGTTCGGTGCACTGAGCAGCGGGTTGTCCTTTGACGGAGGTTCCTCACTGAGAACATCGACGCCCGCTGCAGTTATCTTTCCTGACGCAAGAGCCTCCGCAAGAGCCGCTTCATCCACAAGTCCGCCTCTTGCTGTATTTATCAGTATAGCTCCATCCTTCATACTGTTTATGAATCCACGATCCACCATTTTACTGTTGGATTCCGTCAGTGGACAGTGCAGTGAAACAAAATCTGAAGATACCGCTGCCTCCCTGTCACGACTGTATACATTCACTGTCATGCCGAATGCCTCTGCCATCTCTCCGACTCTCCTGCCTATATTGCCATATCCTACGATACCTATACTCTTTCCCTTGAGGAGCTTTATCGGATATTTTATCCCACCTGTACGCTGAGCCTCATCCCATTTGTTTTCCGATACCAGTCTGCTGTAGTCAGGTATCCTGTTTGCCAGTGTCAGAAGCAGGGAAAAAGCATGCTGTGCAACAGCGTCTGTAGAGTATGCCGGCACATTGGCAACAGCGATGCCAAGCCTTCCTGCTGCATCAAGGTCTATATGATTGTAGCCTGTTGCTGCTATGCCTATGAATCTGAGTTTCGGATGCTTTTCCATCATTTCACCTGTTATCGCTACAGAATCTGTAAAAACAGCCTCGGCGTCTTTCATGCGTTCATAAATCTCTGCCTCTGAAGAGCTGTCATATTTTGTGAAGTCGCATATGTCCTCCATAGACTTCCATGAGATATCACCTGGATCGATGACCCCACTGTCAAGAAATACTGCTTTCATTTTATAACTCCATTTCGTACATTATCATCGATATCGCTGCCATTCCTGCTGTTTCTGTTCTCAGAGTTGTCTTACCTAGAGAAAGGGATCTTCCTCCTGACGAGACTATCTCTGCTGCCTCCTCATCTGAGAAACCGCCTTCCGGTCCGATGATCACTGCTATATCTGCGTTTTTATGATCTCCGCAGAACATAAAATCCCGCAGAACATCTTTCATAGTCGTGCCTTCTTCGTTTTCGTATGGGAAAAGTACAAGATCGAATTTTCCCAATCCGGACATCATATCCGGGAAACGGACAGGATCGCTGACTTCCGGTATCCTGCCACGTTTGCACTGTTTCACTGATTCCGCTGCAACTTTCTGCCACCTTGCAGTTTTTTTGCCGAAGTTTCCCTTGTCTGCCACCACAGTGCGCTTCATAAATACAGGTACTATACTGCATACCCCCAGCTCAACTGATTTCTGCACTATCAGCTCCATTTTCCCCTGCTTTGGTATCCCCTGGAACAAAGTCACATTCACATCAGGCTCTGTGGTGAACTTCTGCTTGTCCAGTATCCTGAGCTGCGCCTGATCTTTGTCGAGAGATATTATCTCCGCTTCATACTCCCATTTCACGGAATCTGATATCTCCACATGATCGCCCGCAGAAAGGCGCAGTACCTTTATCATATGATGCAGATCTTCCCTGTCATACATATATATGCTGTTTTCTCCGACATCTTCTGCCGGAACAAAAAATCTGTTCATCGTCAAACTACCTTGCTCTGCATGCTATCGCACACCATTCGCCGTCTTCTACTATTTCGATTATCTCGAATCCTTCTTTTTCTATTGCTGATGCGACCTTTTTTTCTTTTTCTATAAGTATACCGGAAGAAATGAAGACTCCGCCTGGCAGCAGGTGTGCCTTGACGTCAGGAGTCAGTATCACGACAAGATCAGCCATAAGATTGGCAACTACGATATCTGCCTTGAAATCAACGCCTTTCGTAAGATCTCCCTGTATGATCTTCACCTTGTCGTCCACATGGTTTTTATCAGTATTTTCTCTGGCTACTCTGACTGCATCCTCATCTATCTCTACGCCCAGCACGTCGCTGCATCCCAGCAGTGCTGCTGCTATAGACAGTATTCCGGATCCACATCCCACATCAAGTACTTTCGCATCATCACCTGCACCTTTGAGATATTTTTCCATCAGTTTCATGCAAAGCGACGTAGTCTCATGAGTTCCTGTACCAAAAGCCATCCCAGGGTCTATCTCAAGGACTATCTCATTGCCATTTTTCTCATATTCCTCCCAGGTAGGTTTGACAACTATCCTGTCAGTCACTCTGGACGGTTTGAAGAACTCTTTCCATTTGTCTTTCCAGTCATTGTCATCCACTATGGTATCCTCTGCGTAGAGCCTTCCGAAATCAGCTTCTCTGCCGAACAGACCCTCTGTCTCGCTGTGTTTTAGCTTCATCACTTCGATCTTGAGTGCCTGCACTTTCTGTCTGTTTTCGGGTGTGTCTTCAAAATATACTGAAGCACAGGGTTCACGGTCCAGATCTGTCTTCAACTCGTCATTTATATAATCCCAGCCGTACTCGTTCTTTTTACTGAGGATATCCTGCATGTCAGCCGGGTCATCGACAGATATCTCATCGATACCGCAGCGCATGAACAGAGCCGTCACCTGCTCTATGCCCTGTCTGCTGGCATGGACTTTGAATTCTATGTATTTCATAAATTCCTCCTTGTTTTATGTTGTTTAGTCAATTATACACTATCCGACTTTCCGCTACAAATGATATATGTAAAAACTGTCATATCTCCATTGATACCGGAGCATGACAGTTCTGCTTTTTTTACTATATCAGTAATTTTCTTTTTTTATCCGAAAGTCTCCTCTGCTGTGACCGCATACAGGGCAGATATCAGGTGCATCCTTGCCATAATGTTCATGACCGCAGTTTCCGCATATCCACACGACATCATCCTCTTTGCTGAAAACTTTGTTCTGAGATATATTTTCATTAAGAGCCATATATCTTTCTTCATGGTGTTTTTCAACAGCCGCAATGCCTTCCATCTGCTTAGCGATCTCCGATAATCCCTCTTCTCTGGCAGTCTTCGCCATGTCTGAGTACATGCTGCTCCATTCATAATGCTCGCCCTCTGCTGCAGATAAAAGATTTTCTGCTGTCGTGCCTATCCCTGTAAAATGCCTGTACCAAATCTCTGCGTGGGCTTTCTCATTGGAAGCAGTCTCTCTGAATATCTCAGCGATCTGCTCATATCCTTCTTCTTCTGCTTTTGATGCAAAAAATTCATATCTGCCCCATGCCTGTGTCTCTCCTGCAAATGCGGCTATTAAATTATCATAGGTTTTACTGTTTTTCAGATCATTCATATATAATAGTCCTCCTGCTTTTATTATTGACATAAAAGACCTATATATGCTGAAAACAGACCGCATATTTCCTGCGGTCTGTTTTTGATCCGAGTTTTATTGTTTTACTCTTCTACTCTCATTATATTGGCTCCGAGAGCTCTGAGTTTATCTGCAAAATGTTCATATCCTCTGTCTATATGATATACCTGAGTCACTTCTGTTGTGCCTTCTGCCACAAGCCCCGTCAGAACCACCGCTGCTCCGGCTCTGAGATCGGTTGCGACTACCTGTGCTCCCTGGAGTGATTTGTCGCCCGGAATTATCGCACAGTTCCCGTCAGTTTTGATATTTGCACCCATCCTGTTGAACTCGCCTACATGCATGAACCTGTTTTCGAATACAGTCTCTATAACAACGCTGGGTCCCTTAGCCACTGTCAGCAGTGCCATGAAAGGAGACTGCATATCTGTAGGAAATCCCGGATACGGCAGTGTTTTCACGTCTGTAGATACCAGCGGATTCACATCACCTCTGACACACATGCCTTCATCTGTCATCTCTATATCCACGCCGCACTCTCTGAGTTTGGCGATAACGGCCTTGAGATGGTCAGGAACTATATTCTTTATCAGTACATTGCCTTTTGTGATCGCTGCACCTATCATGAAAGTGCCTGCTTCTATCCTGTCCGGTATGACATGGTGGGATACACCTTTCAGCCGGCTTACGCCCTCGACCTTGATATTGTCAGTTCCAGCGCCTTTGATCCTTGCCCCCATTTTGTTGAGAAAATTAGCCAGATCTACAATCTCAGGCTCCTGAGCCGCATTTTCTATCAGGGTCGTGCCTTCAGCAAGTGCAGCAGCCATTATTATTACCTCAGTCGCACCTACGCTCGGAAAATCAAGATAAATAGTGCTGCCGTGAAGCTTTTCTGCTTCTGCATCCACAATACCTCGTTCCAGCTGTTTCTCGTCGATCTTTACGCCAAGAGCCTTGAGCCCCTTCAAATGTAGTTCCACAGGTCTTCTGCCTATAGCACATCCTCCCGGCAAGTTGATAACAGCTCTCCCTGTCCTGAGCAGCAGTGCCCCCAGGACCAGTATCGAAGCTCTCATCATCTTCACAAGATCATAAGGCGCTTCGTACTTTATATTTCCTGAAGCCTTTATATCAACCTGATTATTATCAAGATCTTTATCTATCGTTGCTCCCAGTTCTTCCAGGAGTCTGCACATCACATCAACATCTCTAAGCGCCGGTACATCCTTGATTGAACATTGTTCCTCTGTAAGCAGTGTAGCTGCCATTATCGGAAGCACTGCATTCTTGGAACCACTTATTTTAACCTCTCCATTCAGTGGAGCACTTTTCTGTACTAAGAACTTTGCCAATTTCACCCTCCGCAATGTTTAATTACAACTAAACTATTATACTTTATTTTAAAATGCATTTCAAGGGATACAGAAAAAATAGGAAGAGGCTTTGAAGTTTTACATTCAAGGGGAGCAAAACATACTGACAAGACCTCTTCCTCTGATATCATTGTTGACAGTTTTCCTTCTGCAGATACATGAAAAAACACTGAAGTATCCCTCAGTGTTTCTCCATGATCAGCAATATATATCGAGAAACCGATTGTATAAACATTTTTCTGTCCGGTCAGTGACACCCGTGGGATGTACCGCCTTTTTTCATACTTTTACGGATTTCCTTTTCAAGACGTTTTGCCCCGTCATATTTCGTGCAGCTTCCCGCTGCCGGGCATCCGATACACTTCACGCCTTTTTTCTTTTCTTTTATTATGCATCCTACGGCCAGAGCCAGAATGATGATAATTATCAATATTGCTATAACTGTTGCCATAAGACTACGCTCCTACTCTGTTGTGAAGGTTGTATTCTTCGTCAAATTCTTTTCTTGATCTGCGTGCGATAGCAACTACTACAGCTACCATGACCAGGATAGCGATAAGTCCAGGGATGAATCCTGTACCGATTCCAGCACCAGTGATGATGGAACCTACGTGGTATACCAGGAACGCTACTGTATAGCCTGTGCAGAGCTGGAGACCTATAGCACCCCACAGCCACTTAGCGCTCTTCATTTCTGAGTTCATAGCTCCGATAGCTGCGAAGCAAGGAGGTGTGAACAGGTTGAACATGAGGTATGCCAGTGCAGTTACTGAAGTTAGACCCATTGTAAGGGCAACTTCATTAGCTCCGCCTGTCAGTGCCAGTTCATCTGTATCGATGAAGTTTGTAATAGCATATACTACAGCCAGTGTACCTACAACATTTTCCTTAGCAATGAAACCTGTGATAGCTGCTGCTGCCAGCTGCCATGCACCGAATCCGAGAGGGATCAGCAGTACAGCGAATGGTGAAGCGATACTTGCCAGTATCGAAGTATCTGCTGCACCTTCTTCAACGACCTGAAAGTGCCAGTTGAATGTCTGCATGAGCTGTACAACACAGTTGCAGACCAGGATAATAGTAGCTGCCTTTTTAATGTATGCTCTTGCACGCTCCAGCATGGAGATGAATGCTCTCTTTATACTTGGCACCTTGTACTTAGGCAGCTCCATTATGAAGAATGATTTTCTGTATTTGTAACCTGTAACTACTTTTACAAGCAGTGCTCCCAGGAATATGAGCAGGATACCAACAAAGTACATCAGAGTTCCTACCCATGATGCTCCTGCAAAGAATGCACTTGAGAACAGCGCGATTACTGGCAGCTTGGCTCCGCAAGGGATGAACGTAGTGAGCATTGCAGTCGCTCTTCTTTCTCTGTCATCACGTATAGTACGGCTTGCCATGATTCCCGGTATTCCGCATCCTGTACCGATTACGATAGGGATTATGGATTTTCCGGAAAGACCTACTCTCTTGAATATAGGATCCATAACGACACTTACACGTGCCATATATCCGCAGTCTTCAAGAAGTGCGATCAGGAAGTACATTACCATTACCAGCGGCAGGAAACCTACTACGGCACCTACACCGCCTACGATACCATCAGCCAGTATAGCTGATACTAACGCCGGACTGTTTTCCAGCTGAGCTGATACCCATCCCTTGAAAGTCTCGATCCAGCCAACAAGCCAGTCTGCGATTAGTGGTCCCAGCTTTGACTGTGATATATCAAACACCAGCCACATAGCTATGGCGAATACGATTATGCCAACCACTTTGTTTGTTAGGAATCTGTCGACTTTATCCTGTTTTGTTTCTTCATTTGTATGTATCTGACGTTTTTCTACAGCCTTTACGATTTCGTTTACTGCTGAGAAACGCTTTCTGTCTTCTCTGTCAACAGCGTCTTTATCGTGAAGGTCGATATCCGCCTGTACATAAGGGGCTTTCTGACCTTTGCCCTTTAATGCAACTGCTGTTTTTATAACTTCTTTCAGACCTGCATCTTTAGCAGATGTGGATACTGTCTTTATTACAGGACAGTTGAGTTTTTCTGACAGAAGTTTTTCGTCGATTTCTGTGTGTTCTTTTGCGTTTATATCACTCTTGTTAAGTGCTACGACAACAGGAATGCCCAGTTCAAGCAGCTGAGTAGTAAAGAACAGACTTCTGCTCAGGTTTGTTGCGTCAACTATGTTTACGATAGCATCAGGATTCTCATGTCTTACGAATCCGCTTGTGATACTTTCTTCAGGAGTGAACGGAGACATCGAATATGCACCCGGCAGATCGACTGCCACAAGCTCTTCAGAGGTTCCGGCGAACTCTGACTTTATGTCACTCTCCTTCATTCCTACTGTAACTCCGGCCCAGTTACCTACTCGCTCGTTTCTTCCTGTCAGCGCATTGAACATTGTTGTCTTACCACTGTTGGGATTGCCGGCAAAAGCAATTCTCATATTATATCCTCCTCAAATTTATTGCTTCGTTTTATTTATCCACCGTTAGTTAACGAAAACTAACAGCTTCTCGTAAAAAATAGCGATGTAAATCACTATTTTTGTTGCCTTATACTAATATAGAAGCTGCCAGCTCGTTGTCTATGTTGTATCTGCCGTCTTTGATAGATACAACACATCCTCCTTTTCTCTGAGATATCACAGTAATAGGTTCACCGCTGTAGCACCCCAGCCTGAAAAGAAACGCTGTCATTTCTTCATCATTGGTCTGAATATCCTTGATAATATAAGTTTCACCAATATTCGCTTCTCTAAGATCCATGGCTGCCTCCTGCTTTTCATAAAATATTGCTTATTGCACAACAACACATCCGGTTAAGTTATCACTAACTAACCTTCTTTGACAAGTTTAAAACAAAATGGATTCATTGTCAACAGTTTTCGTACTAAATTATTTTTTTTCAATTTATATCCCGGAACAAAAAACAGACCCATATCATTCGGAGATATGAAGTCTGCCCTTAATACTTTATCGTTATCGCTCACTGAAAGGTGCATTTATCTGCTATCTGCTGTATTTTTAAAGTTCCTGCAGTTCTCTGATACAGCCTGCACATACGTTCTTGCCCTTGATCTGTCTGATCCCGTCTGAGCTTCCGCAGAATATGCATGCCGGCTGATATTTCTTGAGCATTATGGATTCACCATCCACATATATTTCGAGAGGATCTTTTATCTCGATATCGAGTGTTCTCCTCAGTTCTATAGGGAGAACGATTCTTCCCAGTTCGTCAACTTTTCTAACAATTCCTGTAGCTTTCATCAGTAAACTCCTTTCTGCTTTATTTCATCGAATGTTTTTATCAGATGCTGCGTTTTTTAACATCATCAGAGATTTTACAAAAGAAGTCAGAGCGGTGAACATATTCTCTTTGCCACTCAATGCATCCTTTACCGATTCAACAGAATCCGAAACATTGGATATTATCCCGTCAACATCCTTGCTCCGGTCTGCAGCAATTTCTGAAACGACTTCAACGTCTTTGAGTATTTTATTGGTACGCTCAACAGTTACTATCAGCCTTCTCAGAAGCTTTATCAAATAGGCGATAAGAACGACAACGGCTGCAGCAATGACAACAAGAGCCAGTACCTTGATATCAATAGTCACACTCATCATTAATCCCTCCTGTCTGTTATATACCATTATCACATAAAATGGAAAATTCTTCAACATATTTTTTTAAAACATGAATAATTTAATTCAGGAGGATATTATCATGATGAATTACATATGGGGTGGTATGCTTGTTACAGGTATAGTATTCGCCCTTGCAAACGGATCATGTGCTGATTTTACAGACGGACTTATGGGAAGCTGCACCGATGCAGTCGAATTTATCCTGTCTCTGGCAGGTATAATGGCTGTATGGAGCGGACTTATGAAAATAGCAGAGCAGTCAGGTCTTATCGAAAAAATATCACATATGCTTAAACCGCTTATGACATATCTTTTCCCTGAAGAGAAAAACGAACACATCATTTCCATGATGATAATGAGCTT
>CAKQNZ010000074.1 GCA_934255435.1 uncultured Clostridia bacterium
TTACGACAACTATCTTTTCCGCAGCCTGTGCGCTGGAATCAGCCTCTGCTTTCGCAGTTATCTTTCCGGCTTCCTCGCTGGCTGCAGCAATGACATCGTCGACATGTTTCCTGCCTGCTGCCTTGGCGTCAGATACGATCTTGTCCGCAGTTTTCACAGCGGCTGCTTTCTGATCTTCTGCTGCTTTTTCAGCGGCTTTTATTCTGTCAACGATTTCCTGCATAAGTCTCTCCTCCTTCCGCTCAACAACTGAGATAAAACATATGTGGAATGTAAAAAATTTCGCAAATTTCTACACCATCATTCTATCACTTTTGAAAATTTTTTCAAATTTTTGATTTGTCTTTTTGTGTGAAAATACAGCATATTAGTATATTTGTTATATGATTATGTACTAATATGCTGTTTGCGCAAATGTTATTCAGACTATAAAATGCTTGTTTTTCAATAACTTAAACTGTATTGCAGCCATTTTTGTAACATAAAATGCTTATTTTGAAAATTTGAGCGTTTTTTAATATTATTTCTTTGCTTTTATTGTCAGCAAACTTATTATTCAACTTTTCTGATTTTCTTCAAAAATTTCACGGATTATCACGCTTTTATTTCAATATTTACCCACCGATAACAGCCATCCCCCATCTATACCTATAACCTTTTCTCCGGCAGCTCTCAGTGTTTTGATATATGATATATCTTCTTTCGTGATGACTTCACCAGGGCATATCAGCGGTATACCCGGCGGATATGGTATTATCGATGAAGCGCATATACGCCCGGCACATTCTTCAAGTCTCACCTGCTCTTTTTGCAGCGGGACATCCATGAGCTCACGTCTCAGCGACCAAAGCGAGCTTTTATATGATGAGGCTGCAGTATGCCCGGTAAGATTCCCTGCATTCTGCTGTTTCTCAGAGATCTCTTTCAGAGCAGTCAGCAGACGTTCCGTATCCGATAACGTATTCCCGGCACCGGTCATGCACATGAGTATGTTTCCGGTCGTCAGCTCTGAAAATATGCCGTAGCCCATAAGCATCTCCTCCAGCTGCGCACCGGTCAGTCCTGCACCGCTCATGTCAAGATCCAGCTTAGTCCTGTCCATATGTCTCGGAACGGTCATCACCTTCAGGCCTTTTATATCCGGTGCATTTTGATAAAAATATTCTACAGCATCCGCCCAGGATCCTGTGATCTCTCTGCCGTGATCCGACAGGATATCTGCATTGATATCAAGAGACGCCATCAGTATATATGATGGGCTGGTGCTCTCAACTGCCTGGAGGCGGTCTTCCAGCCTGAGCAGATCTACCCTGTCCGAAATTACATTCAGCACTGCGCTCTGTGTAAAAGACAGTAGTGTTTTGTGAATGCTGTTCACTACTATGTCAGCACCGCAGTCCTCTGCCGCAGGAGGCATAATGCCGCTACAATATTTCCCGAAAAACTTCAGGTGCGCACCATGTGCCTGATCTACTATCAGTATCTTTCCTGCTTCATGCACCACCCGGCTTATGGCTTCTATATCGCTGCATATCCCATAATAATTGGGACTTGGCAGTATCACCGCTTCAGCATAAGGATTTTCTGTCAGAAGACGTTTTATCTCATCCGCTTCAACAGCTCCTGATATACCGTAGTCCTCTATCTCAGACGGATACGCATACACCGGCGCTATGTCCCCCAGCGTCAGAGCGTTGAAAACCGATTTGTGACAGTTCCTTGCCATTATCAGACTGCCACCTTTGCTTACAGAGGCAAGTATCGCTGCGATAAGACCTCCGCTGGTGCCGTTTATCAGCAGATATGATCTTCTTACGCCGTAAAGTTTCCTGTATTTTTCCGTTGTATTTTCTATTATGCCTTCTGCCTGGTAAAGATTGTCCGCTCCCGGTATCTCTGTGATGTCATAGTCCACCAGTTTTTCTATAAAATCACCATAACCGAATTTTCTGTATATTCTGCCGCCTTTATGCCCCGGCATATGAAATGAGACCGGTTCCAGAGCTGCGTGCTCTGCGAGAAAACCGGCTATACTTTTTTCGTTCATATATGATCCTCCTGCGTTGTCTTTTTCTATATTATCTCAGGTCATATGATTATATCACATAAAACTTTACCCTGCATCATGCACGAAAATGCAGGTGATATGGAAAAAGCCCCGTCAGTCAGGTTTACCTGCGGGACTCTTTCCATAAGTCTTGCATATATGATATTTATTTGTTGGATGCTGTTTCCCGTACAGCTTATCTGCTCTGTGACGATGTCAGATAAGCTTTTATCTCATCTGCAGATGTCATATTCATGACTGCTGCAACGATTTTGTCTGCCTTATCTCTTGTCCACATAGATATGTTGTATCTGGTCCTGAGCACCGATGAAGGGCTGACACTGAACTCATCCAGTCCGAATGATATCAGCAGCGGAGTCATCCGTGGATCTGCAGCTGCTTCGCCACACATCCCCACTGGGATCCCTGCGTCACCTGCACATTTTATGATGTATCTTATAGCTCTCAGTACAGCAGGTTCGAAAACATCGTTGAGGTATCCCACCTGTTTGTTACCTCGATCTGCTGCCATGGTGTACTGTGTCAGATCATTGGTGCCTATGCTGAAGAAGTCACATTCATCAGCCAGCATATCGGCAGTCATACATGCTGCAGGTGTTTCTATCATTGCTCCGATCTTTATATCCTCATCAAAAGCCTTACCTTCTGATCTGAGTTCATTCTTTATATCTTCCATCAGTGCTCTGACACTCCGCATCTCTGCGACTTCTGTAACGAGAGGTATCATGATCCTGATACTGCCGAAAGCACTGGCTCTCAGTATCGCTCTCAGCTGTGCCCTGAAAACGTCTTCATGTGCAAGGCAGTATCTTATAGCTCTGAATCCCAGGAACGGATTGTCTTCACGAACCATGCCCAGATAGTCTATGCCTTTGTCGCCGCCTGCATCAAGGGTCCGTATGATGACACCTCTGTCGCCGAACAGCTCTGCCGCTTTTCTGTATATCTCAAACTGGGTATCCTCATCAGGTGCTGAATCACGTTCCATGAATATGAACTCTGTCCTGAAAAGACCTATGCCTTCCCCATGCTTCTGGACTGCTGTGACAGCATCCCTGATACTTCCGATGTTGCAGAAAACTTCTTTTCTGATACCGTCAGCTGTCAGAGTCTCACGATCTTTGTAGTTTTCCAGCATTTTCTGTTCTTCACGGAAGTTCTTCTGTCTGTCACGCCACATCTCCAGTTCTTCCTGATCCGGCTCTGCTGTTACTGTGCCTTCACAACCATCGACTATGACTTCATATCCTTCTTTCAGGACCGACAGTGCATTTTCCACACTAAGAACAGCCGGGATTTCCATAGCTCTGGCAAGGATAGCGGAATGTGAAGTCATACCACCCTTTTCAGTGATTATACCGTTTACATTGTTTCTGTCGAGTTCCGCCGTTATCGAAGGAGTAAGTTCATCCATGACAACTATGCTGTCAGCCGGAATCTCTGAAAGATCCACTTCCTCGACTCCGGCAAGTATCCTGAGAACTCTTGTCCTGATATCCTCTATATCTGCAGCACGCTGCTTCGTCAGCTCATCATCTGCAGCGCTGAACATCGATATGAACATATCCATGACTTCTGAACATGCCACTTCTGCACACATACCGCTGTCTATCTTTTCTTCAGTCTGCGAGATCAGGAACGGATCACGCAGCATTATCTCATGACCTTTTATTATATCGATCTCTTTGTCATCGACTGTACCTGTCATTTTTTCAGCCAGGAGACTGTTCCTTCTGCAGAACTCATCGACTGCATCTTGAAAGCGTTTTTTCTCGGCGCCAGCATCTTCCACCACATGATCTTCATAGGAAACTTCCTGAGCACCGATGATGAATACTTTACCGATCCCTATTCCTTCTGATACAGGTATCCCTCTGAGCATTTAGATCACCTCGTTTATTTTTCACCAAATCCTGATTCCACCATGGCTACAGCTTCTGCCATAGCTTCATTTTCATCTTCTCCATCACAGATGATAGTTATTTCTGTCCCGAATTTTATACATGCTGCGATGAGATTCATGACGCTCTTGGCGTTGACCTGTGCGCTGCCGGTATCTATCTTCACGTCTGATTTGTATTTTGCCATTGCTGTTGCAAAAGCATTGGCAGGTCTCATGTGAAAACCTTCTGAATTAACTACTTTCAATTTCTTTGATACCATTTCTGTTACCTCCTTCTTCAGATAGGTCATTACTATTCAGCTGTTCTCTTTTTCAGCAAAGCCAGCATTATCATGCCTGCTACTGATCCTGCAGCCAGTGCTACAAGATACCAGAGCACATTACCTACTACAGGAAAAACGAATATACCTCCATGGGGTGCTCTCAGTGTACATCCCATTGCCATGGATATGCCTCCTGCCAGTGCCGAACCTACGACACACGACGGTATGACCCTCAGTGGATCTGCCGCTGCAAAAGGTATTGCGCCTTCCGTTATGAAGCAGAGTCCCATGATATAATTTACAGTTCCGGCTTTTCTCTCCTGAGCTGTGAATTTATGCTTGAAAAATGTCGTTGCCAGTGCGATGGCTATCGGCGGCACCATACCGCCTATCATAACAGCTGCCATGATATTGAATCCACCCGATGCGATAGCTGCTGTTCCGAAAACATATGCGGCCTTGTTGAACGGTCCTCCCATATCGACTGCCATCATGCCTGCAAGCACACATCCCAGAAGTATCTGGCTTGTACTTCCCATGGAATGGAGCCCGTTGGTTATCGCTGTGTTTATCGCTCCTACTGCCGGATTTATCAGACACATGAATACGCCCATCAGTATTATTCCCAGCAGAGGAAGGATCAGCACAGGCAGCATGCTTTCAAGACTCTGGGGCAGGAATGAAAATATCTTTTTTAGAAGCAGTACGATAAGTCCTCCTGCAAAACCTGCGATAAGTGCACCGATGAATCCTGATATGGCACTCTTGTCACCGGCTATGTTCGCAAAGGTGCAGCCGATAGTTGCAATATATCCGCCTACAAAACCTACTGCAAGTCCGGGCCTGTCAGCTATACTCCTTGCTATATATCCTGCCAGTACAGGCATCATGAAGCTGAATGCCGCATTGCCTATGGTCTTGAAAAATGCTGCAGCTTGTGTATAAGTTCCGAAGTCACTGTCACGAGGTGCTCCTGCGATAGTGTCTATCAGAAAAGCCAGAGCTATCATGATACCGCCGCCTATAACGAATGGCAGCATATATGATACGCCGTTCATCAGATGCTTGTAAATCTGCCGTCCGAAACTTTCATTACCCAGGGATTCCGATGATGTAGTCTTCTCCCCTTCATAGTGGAATACCGGTGCATTGCCGCTGACTATAGCTTCTATCAGTTCTTCCGGCTTGTTTATCCCTGCCGATACGCTGGTCTTGTATACCGGCTTGCCGTCGAATCTGACCATCTCCACATTTTTATCAGCTGCTACGATGATACCGTCAGCTGCTCCTATCTCTTCAGGAGTCAGTACATTTTTGGCTCCGCCGGAACCATTCGTCTCTACTTTTATGGAATACCCCATCTCAGCAGCCTTTTTCTCCAAAGCTTCTGCTGCCATGTATGTGTGGGCTATACCTGTAGGGCACGCTGTTACCGCAAGTATCCTGTAATGGTCATCGTGCTCACTTGCTGCAGCAGTATTCTTGCTGCTGTCCTGGCCGGCTTCTTCAGGGAAACGTTCGCTTTCCTTCCGGTCTATAGCATTTATGAATGCCTTTGGATCGGATGCCGCAAGCAGATCACTGCGCAGCTGGTCATCCATGAGCAGTGTCATAAGTCTTGACAGGACTTCGAGATGAAGGTCTCCGTCAACAGGTGCTGCTATCATGAACAGAATCTTTGACGGCTGTCCGTCCGGTGCCTGATAATCAACACCCTCCGGCACCGTCATAGCTGCAAGACCTGCGTTTTTTACAGCAGGGCTCTTTGCATGAGGGATCGCTATACCTTCTCCTATCGCTGTCGTCCCCTCTGCCTCTCTCGCAAGGATCCCTTTGCGGTACTCGTCCCTGTCACTGAGATTGCCTGCTTTATCCTGCAGATCTATGAGCTTTTCTATTGCGTCCTGCTTGTTGTCGACCTGCGTTCCCGTTATTACCGATGTTTCTTTCAATAAATCAATAATACTCATTTTCTCATCCTCCAATATTGATCATTCTGCGAAAACTTTTTATCTTTTCGCCTTCTGCCAGCCCTTCCGAAGAGGCTGTCGCTGATCCTGCGGCTATTCCCATTGCCATAGCCTCAATATAATCGCCGGTACTGATATATCCGGCTATGAAGCCTGCCACCATGGAATCACCTGCACCAACTGTGTTCACAGCATCTACTTTCAAAGCTTTCATGTAATTCGATCTGCCGTCGGCACTTTTGAGGAATGCCCCTTCGCCTCCGAGGGATACGAGAACATTCTCTGCTCCCATCGACTGCAGCTGCTCTGCTGCCGACTCAAGCTGCTTCCTGTTTCCTATATTGACTCCAAGAAGCTCTTCAAGCTCCGCTTTGTTTGGCTTTACAAGGAAAGGTTTCGAACTCAGGCATTTTCTGAGAAGATCGCCTGTCGCATCAACGACGATTGCGATGTGATTGTTCTGTATCCTCTGAATTATCCTTTCATACACATCCTGAGGAAGTGTATTAGGCACATTACCTGACAGCACCAGCATATCGCCTTCTTTCATGACAGCCAGTTTTTCTATGAGTTCTTCCAAATATCTTTTTTCTATCTTCGGCCCCTGTGCATTTATTTCTGTTTCGATATCTGTTTTCAATTTTATATTTATCCTGGTTATGCCTTCATCGAGTTTCACAAAATCTGTTCTGATACCTTTTTTATGAAGTCCGTTTTCAAGAGCTTCTCCGGTAAATCCGCTTATGAAACCCATTGCAGTATTGTCTATACCCAGTTCTGTAAGAACAGTTGATACATTTATACCTTTACCTCCGAAAAAATAATCTTCACGGACGGTACGGTTCGTCTCACCGGGTCTGAAAGCATCCAGATATACCACGTAATCCACAGCAGGGCTGAACGTTACGGTATATATCATCCATTGACCTCCTTGACAACTGTATATTTGCGATAATGTTCTTCATCGAGATGGTCTGTTATCACACATGCTTCGTCTATATCTGCAAATGTGACAGGTGTTACAAGTCCGAATTTAGTATGGTCTGCCAGAATGAAAGACACATATGAATTTTTCATTACTGCAGTCTTTACTGCAGCTTCCCCTATGTCCGGGGTAGTGAATCCTGACTCTGTATCGACACCGTTGGTCCCCATGAAACATTTCGTAAAGTTGTATTTCCTTACAGCTTCTATCGCAGCTGCACCTATGACAGCTTCTGTCGACGGTCTTAAAAGACCTCCGATCACATATGCATCAAAGCCTCTGTGTATCAGCTTCCTGGCATGTGTTATCCCGTTAGTCACATAAGTGACTGTTTTCTTGTCCAGGTAATCGATCATCTTCTCTGTAGTAGTGCCTGCATCGATATATACAAAATCGTTATCATTTATCATCGAAGCTGCATACTCTGCTATTATGTCCTTTTCCCGGATATTTATAAGCACTCTCTGCGCTACATCAGTTTCAACTGAACTGAGGTCTCTATTTATCGCAACCGCTCCTCCAAAAACCTTCTTAAGCTTGCCACGGCTGTCAAGATCATTGATATCCCTGCGTATAGTCGACTCGCTGATCCCCAGCTCCTTCGCCAGTACAGTCACCTTCACCGAATTGTTCTGCTTGAGTTTACTAAGTATTTTTTCTTTTCTTTCATTCTGCAGCATTTACAACTCCTCCTTATGGCATTATTATACAACTACACTCAGTCAAAGTCAATCATTTTCTTTCATTTTCAGTCATTTTTCTGCAATTCTTCCTTCGAAAATCAATGAAAAAACTCTCATTACGTTCAATAACGAGAGTTTTCATTCATGATTCGGTATTATTTAGAGCAATCCTGCAACATGACCAAGGGTCCTTACCATCTGTGAAACATAGCTCATCTCATTGTCGTACCATGCCACTACCTGTACCTCGAACACGCCTGTCCCGCTGCGCTCCACAAAAGTCTGTGTAGCATCGAACAGCGAACCATAGCTCATACCTATGACATCACTTGATACGATAGGTTCTTCATTGTATCCAAAAGATTCACTGGCAGCTTCTTTCATGGCGTTGTTCACGCCTTCAAGAGTAACAGTTTCTGTAGAATCCTTGAGTACTGCTGTCAGTATAGTGGTCGAGCCGGTAGGCACGGGGACTCTCTGTGCCGAACCTGACAGTTTGCCGTCGAGTTCCGGAATAACAAGACCTATAGCTTTAGCTGCGCCTGTACTGTTTGGAACGATATTTATCGCACCTGCTCTGGCACGTCTGAAATTGTTCTTTTTGTGAGGACCATCCAGTATCATCTGGTCTCCTGTATATGCATGGATCGTAGTCATGAACCCTGTCCTGACCTCACGGTAATCATTAAGCGCCTTCGCCATCGGAGCAAGGCAGTTTGTCGTGCACGATGCTGCTGAAATGATATTGTCTTCTTTTGTAAGTATCCCCTCGTTGACACCATAGACTACTGTCGGCAGATCCTTCCCTGCCGGAGCTGATATCAGGACTTTTTTAGCACCTGCATCTATGTGGGCCTGTGATTTGGCCTTTGATGCAAAAAAGCCGGTACACTCCAGGACGATATCTATCCCCATTTCTTTCCATGGCAGTTTTGACGGATCTGATTCACTGAGGATCCGTACTTTCCTGCCGTCAACTATTATATTTTCATCGTCAAAATCCACATCATGCCCGAAGTTTCCCTGAACGC
>CAKQNZ010000075.1 GCA_934255435.1 uncultured Clostridia bacterium
ATCTGGCAGATCACGTCACAGAAGAAGGGATAAGGACAGGAGTGCAGGCAGCATCATACCTGCTGAGCAAAGACATTGACATCCCTCAGAAAGCAGCAGTAAGACCTGAAGCAACCGGAAGACGTGGCAACATGATATGTACCGTATGTCCGAAGGGCTGCGTCATGCAGGTGGAAAGCGAGCCCTTCAGCGTATCGGGAAATGAGTGTCAGCGTGGAGCAGCATTTGCAAAGCAGGAGCTGCAGAATCCTGAGCGTGTGCTGACATCGGTGGCAGGTACAGACGATCCGGCGCATCCTGTGCTGCCGGTGCGGACAAGCAGGACCATAGACAAGTCCAGGATATACGACGTGATGAAGGCAGTGAAACGCATCAGAGTCTCAGGCAGTTTCCGCCCCGGAGATATCGTTGAGGAAAACATTGCCGGTACAGGAGCGGACCTCATCGCCACATGGTATACAGGAGAAAACCCTCTGAAAAACGGGAATACAAAATAAGATATCGCAGTCCGATTCAGGCATATCATTATATTATAGTGCCAGGGCAGAGAAGATATCCGCAGACACATTAAAACTGCAGCCGGCGACACATGCAAAGACAGAATGAACTTCGGCTGAGGATATATCATGTCAAAATAAGAACCATCGTTTCCACGGTCATGTGAATACCAGGGAAGTGATGGTTCTTTGTTTTTTGTCCTGTCAGCATCAGCAGTGCGGACAGAGACTGGATATCAGCGCCTAATAACTGGACTTCCTGTATGAGAAAAGCTCTACGGTGATATTTTCTCCGGGAGCGTAGTCGTCGGTAACAGATCCTGCAAAGCACAGTCTGTGTCCGGCAGGCGTATCGTCGCTGCCGAATACAGCGATACAGGTGTCGCCGTTATATGGATAAGGCTCTTCGAGATATTCAGGAAGATAGAAGTAAAATTCGAAATCCGCATCGGTGCTGTATTCTATTACGAAAGGCGGTCTGCCTTCGGGCAGCATATCTGCTTCATCATCGATCTCCAGCGGGTAGGCGCCGTATATCTTCAGCGGTACCAGGTCGCCGTCGTCTTTCTGGATGATGGTGGATACAGGTATATCGTAGCGGCCGCAGGCAAGCTGCATCACTGATCCGATCCTGCCGGTCTCATCAAGGACCTCAGGGATATCTTCGATGTAGCTTACGGCAGACCAGTCTATGTCCAGGACTTCCGGTGGCATATCGTACGTAGTGACAGAAAGCTCATCGATGTCCCTTTCCAGCCACGAACTGCTGATGACTCCTGCCTCTGCCATTTCTATCACAGTGCGCATAGACGGATAGCTGCAGAAATCAGGATCCTCGCTGTCGTATGACAGGACTTCATATTTTCTGCCACCTATCATCAGCGCATCGGTGGCAGGTTCGAAGTCATCATTCAGCTCGTCCATCAGTACGTCACGCCTTGTAGCGATGCCTTCGTATACGGGGAAATCGTCCTCGTCTTCTTCGTCGCAGTCAGAAAGATCCTCGTCGATATCGCTGCCCTCGCACAGCACGGTAAGCCTTGCCAGCTTTTCAGGTGCATCTGTTTCATCGTCATCCTCACCGCAGCAGAGCATGTCTTCATTGTCGATCTCCTGCACTGAAAGCAGCAGTGCGGGTCTGTTTTCGATGGAAGTTTCGATACCTAAGGTCGTTTCGTTTTTTTCTGAAGTTATTTTTGTTATATAGTCTGCAAGTTTCATTGGTTCCTCCTTTGCTGATGCAGGTACTGTCAGAGGACCTGCAGTTAAAGTATATCCTATAAAGCGAGTAAAATAAACAATCTTTCTGATAATTCCTGAATAGGAGCGTATAAAGGCTTGCAGAAAAAATCCCCCTAATATACAATGGATATATAGATATTTGCCGATATGAATAAGTGATATCCATTGACATCTTTTGTTTTTTGAAAAGAGGGATACTATGACAAATGCAAGGGAGGCTTTGCATATACTCGATGAGACGCAGAGTATATGCCCGGTCTGTAAAAGACCTGTGAAAGCCTTTTATGCCGTATATGAAGAAGATAAAGAACAGCCGGAAAATACCTGCTGCAGTCAGCCGGAGGATGGCGATGGCGCATGCTGCTGTGATGCAGAAGACACCTGCTGCAGCGCATCTGCAGAGGCTGCTGACAGCTGTTGCTCCTGCGAAGACGATAACGAAGACACGGGATGCTGCGGCGGCGAAGCTGAAAGCTCATGCTGCAGCACCGGTGGCAGCGACGAGTCCTGCTGCACGGAAGAAAGCGGCACAGCTCAGAATACCTGCTGCTGTGGTGAAAGCACGCCTCAGGGACGGGTATATTTCGTAAAAGAGTGCCCGGAGCACGGCAGTTTCAGGACCACTGTGGCGGAGGACGCACAGGATTATGTGAAATGGGTGCAGAACCCTGTGATAAACATACCTCCGAAAACGCCGCTGACCGAAGGCGATCCTCAGGATGGTGAATGTCCGCTCCACTGCGGAACATGTCAGAACCATCTGCAGACTGCGTGCTGCGTGCTGATAGACCTGACAGACAGATGCAACCAGCACTGCCCGTACTGCTTTGCAAAGGCAGAGGAAGACGCTGACAGGAGCAGCGAACCGTCGCTTGATGAGATAGAAGCCAAGTACGACCTGCTGCTGGAACTGGGGGAAGAGCGCCCGTTCAACATCCAGCTGTCAGGCGGAGAGCCTACCGTCAGGGAAGACTTGCCTGAGATAATAAAGATGGCGAAGGATAAAGGTTTCGAGTATGTCCAGATAAACACCAACGGCAGGAAACTGGCCCTGGTGGACGGCTACGCCCAGACTCTCAAAGACGCCGGAGCTACAGTCATATTCATGCAGTTCGACGGTACAAGAGACGATATATACGAGAAACTGAGAGGCGAGCCTCTGCTGGAAATAAAAAAGAAAGCTATAAGAAACTGCGAGAAGGCAGGGCTTGCGGTGACGCTGGTGCCGACTATGGTGGAAGGCGTCAACATGGACAACATCGGAGAAATGATGGATTTCCTCATAAAAAACGTCAACGTAGTCAAAGGCATACATTTCCAGCCGGTGAGCTTTTTCGGACGTCACCCTGAGAAGGTGGAGACAGACTGCTGCACGCAGATGCACAGCGGAGATTTCCCAGGGCGTGTCACCATGTTCGGACTTCTGCATGAGCTTGAGAAACAGAATCCGGCTTTCAGATACGATGATTTCTGTCCGATAGCCACAGGCCATACGCTTTGCTGTTTCTACGGTACATACACTAAGGAGAGAGACGGCAGCATAAGGTCGGCTCTCACAGATGCACAGCGTGACAAAGGCGTCAGCTGCTGTGATACAGGAGGCAGCCTCGATGTGGACAGCGGAGACTGCTGCTGCACAGGAGCGCCTGAGAATACAGGTATCAGCTGCTGCGACATGACTTCTGCCGATCAGCTGGAAGTCATAAGGAAAGACAGGGATTATGTGCTGAACAAATGGGAGATAGCAGTGCCGGAGGAAGATGCAGGATGCTGCTGTGGTCAGGAAGACTCCTGCTGTGATGCAGCTCCAGCGGATCCGGACTGCGGATGTTCCTGTGAAGACGGTGCTGCGCAGACAGGATGCTGCGATGGATCTGAAAATACATGCTGCGAACCAGGCGGAGGCAGCCAGGGAGAAACCTGCTGCTGCGAAGAACCGGCAGGTGAAGCGTCCTGCTGCAGTGAAAACGAAGCTGCCGGACAGGATCAGTGCTGCTGCGAAGATGAGATCATGGACATCGACGAGTTCCTGAGCTACTACCGCAGGAACACCTTCACAGTCACAGGCATGGCTTTCCAGGACATAACGAATATAGATGCAGAGCGTGTGAAACGCTGCAGAGTGCAGGTGCTTTCACCTGACAACAGGCTTATACCGTTCTGTGCATACAACACGATATACAGGAAGTGACAGGGCTTTAACCCTGACAGATACAAGGAGGAAAAATGGCTATTTTAAGACCGGGAGAATTCGATATAACAGACAAGGCGACAGAAGCTGCAGGCCTGAAAAAGGGCGACAGAGTCCTTGACATAGGCTGCGGCGAAGGCGATACAGTAGCGCACCTTTCAGAAAAATACGGCCTGAAAGCGGAAGGCATCGACATGAACCTCTCCAGGATAAGCACAGCGAAAGAAAAGCACCCGGGAATAGACGTCAAGTTCGGAGACGGAGAATTCCTGGACGGATATTCTTCGTACACTTTCGACGGCATTTACATGGAGTGCGTGCTGAGCATGATAAATATTCCTGATGAAGCACTGCACGAGGCATACTGCGTGCTGAAAAAAGGCGGAAAGCTCATCATCAGCGACCTTTACGAAAAAGACCCTGATCCGAAACAGCTTAAAGCCATAAAGATAGAAGCTGACAGACAGAGCAGGATACCACACAAGGAAGGCGACTGCGAAAACGATATACAGCGTTTTGTGGACTTCAGGTTCAGGGGCGCATTTTTCAAGGATCCCCTTATCGCTCAGCTGAAAGAGATAGGTTATAAAGTCACTCTGTTCGAGGACAGATCCCAGGATCTCGACAACTATGTGGCTCAGACCATGATGGATGAAGGCAGCCTGGAAAACTGCTGCACGAATCTGGAAACCGAAGTGAACGGCAGGAAACGCAGGATAGGATATTTCCTCATCGTTGCAGAAAAACCTGCGAAATAAAGGAGAAACACCATGCAGGACAGGATTTTCACACTTAAAATGAATGGATACTGCTGCAGCCAGATAATAATGGAGATAGGTCTGGAGCTTCTGGGAAAGGAAAACCCGGATCTTGTGGAGGCTTCAGCAGGTCTGTGCGACGGAGCCAAATGCGGCGGCGTATGCGGAGCAGTGTCGGCAGCCACCAGTCTGCTGTATCTGGCAGATGCGGCAGATGCAGAGCAGGAATTCGTGCCTGAATATCTCGAATGGTTCGAGGAGTCATTCGGTGCACTGGACTGCAGAGAGCTGCTGGGAGACGACCCTATGGCGAAGATAGAGAAATGTCCTGTGTTCGTGGAAGGGACGCTGACGAAGCTCAGCGAGCTGCTGGAACTGGACTGATCGGAACTGAAAAATGAGCAGAAAACTACCGGAAAAAAAGAAATACCTTGATATATGGACAGCACGCATCACAAGTGAAGACGAACTGACACGCACAGGTCTTGACAGGTATACGGAGCAGAAGCTGAAAGATATCATAGAATATACTTACAAAAACAGCATTTTCTACCGTGAAGCCTTTGGAAACAGTGAGGTCTTCCCGGAAATCCTTTCCCTTGAGGGAAAAAGTTTCATGGAGTCTTTTGCAAAGCTGCCGTTTACGTCTTCTGACGATCTGAGAGAGCGGGGGATGGATTTTCTCTGCACAAGGCCCGGGGATATCAGCAGGATAGTGACGCTGGATACAGGAGGCACTACCGGAAAGCCTAAGCGTATATACTTCACATATGATGACCAGCAGCTGACAGTGGACTATTTTGCCAACGGTATGCAGCTCATCGTGGATGACAGCGACTGCGTCATGATACTGATGCCTGCAAACATACCCGGATCCATAGGCAGGCTTCTGGCAGAAGGGCTGCAGAGGATCGGAGTCAGAGTCGTGGAATATGGACTTCCGGGATTTTTCCCCGGACCTGACGGCAGGTGCGACGACGGCGAAGTCCATGAGATCATAGATATCATGAAACGGGAAGGCGTCACGTCTGTCGTGGCGCTGCCCACGCATATGCGAGCTGTGGCAGAGGCGGCAGAGGGCAGCATATCACTTCGAAGTATGCTGCTCAGCGCTGAGTATATACCCCAGGAAGACGTCAGGCTGTTCGAAGAAAGTTTTGGATGCAGAGTCTACGAGCATTACGGCATGACTGAGATGGGGCTGGGCTGTGCAGTGAGCTGCGGACAGGGTGACGGATATCATATACGTGAAGGGGATCTTTACATAGAGATAACAGACCCGGAAACAGGGCGTGTCATCAGCGATGATACGCCGGGAGAAGTCGTGTTCACCACACTGACGAGAAAAGGAATGCCTTTCATAAGATACAGGACCGGCGATATCAGCCGGTGGATAACCGAGCCATGTGCATGCGGCAGCGTGCTGAAGCGGCTTGCAAAGGTGAACGACAGGAATGAAGTCAAAGGATATTTGAGATAAAGGAGGACATCATGGCTGAAAAAGTATCATATCATGCGAGAGATCTGATAGAAAAGGGCGAGGATTTCGTCATTGCGAAGGTAGTGGAAACAAGCGGTTCCACGCCGAGAAAGAAGGGCGCCGTGCTGCTGATGAGAAAAGACGGCAGGACGATAGGAACTGTAGGCGGAGGCCTTCTTGAAGCAGAGACAGAAAAGCTCTGCAGGAAGACTTTTGAAACTAAAGAAAAGACACATATATATGATTTCGTGCTGAACGATGAGAAGAAAAATGCTCTGGATATGGGATGCGGCGGAGACGCCACAGTGCAGATAGACTATATCGATGCTGCAGATCCCGGGGATTTCATCAAAGAGTTCAAACTGATGGACACGGCGTATATCTTCGGCGGAGGTCATGTGGCGTATGCCCTGGAGCCTGTGCTGAGGCATGTGGATTTCAAGACAGTCATCATAGACGACCGTGAGGAATATTCCAATCCGGAGAGGTACCCTGATGCGGAGCGCACCGTTGTATGCGACAGCTTCGATAGCGCTTTCGATGAACTGGAGCTTGATGAAAACAGTTACATCATCATCGTCACAAGAGGACACAGAGGCGATCTCCAGGTGCTGAGGGGAGCACTGAAGCAGCCATATGCCTACCTTGGTATGATAGGCAGCCGACGCAAGAACAACAAGCTTTATGAGACTCTCAAAGGCGAAGGCGTCACTGATGAACAGCTGGCGACAGTCCATGCACCTATAGGTCTTGAGATAGGCTCAGAGACTCCGGAGGAGATCGCCATAAGCATCGTGGCAGAGATAATAGATGTGAGGTCGAAACTTGATTAGTGCAGTAGTGCTGGCTGCCGGATATTCCTCCCGTATGGGAAAGTTCAAACCGCTGCTTCCTGTAGGAGGAGTGCCGGTGCTGGAAAGACTTGTCTGCAGCATCAAAGCTGCAGGTATAAAGCATATAGCTGTAGTGACAGGCAGCCGCAGGGAGTTGCTGCAGCCGGTGATAGCTCAGCTGAACGACAGCGATACAGAAGTAGTGGAAGCATATAATCCGGATTTTGACGATGGCATGTTCACGTCGATAAAGACAGGCCTCAGGAAAGTGGATGCGGCCTGGGGCGCAGGGGACGGCTGTCTGCTGATGCCGGTGGACTGCCCGCTGATATCTTCTGCTGTGATAGAAAAACTTTGCAGCGGACTTGAAAGAGACCGTGACGGGATATGCCGGGATTTTGCAGTCCCGGTTTTTGAGGGAAAGAAAGGTCATCCGCTGTATGTGCCGGGCTGTTTCATAAATGAGATAACCGGCTATGGCGGACCGGGAGGTCTGAAAGCCGTAACCGACCGTCACTGGGACAGGATGCAGCGTATACCTGTCGGCGATGAAGGGTGTCTTCTGGATATGGACACTCCGGAAGGATACAGGGGGATCGAGGATTTCCTTGCAGGCGGATGCGTCAGGAAAAGCCTGGCAGAGCTGGCGGCAGGAAGGTGTATCGTACTGGTGAGACACGGTGAGACGAAGCAGCACGATGAAAAGATGTTCATTGGTCAGTATGACGTGCCGCTCAGTGACAGGGGCAGAGCGCAGATCGAAAAGACTTCGCAGGAGCTTCGCAGTATGGACATGAGACCTTCGGCGATCTACTGCAGCGATCTGTCCAGGGCAGTGGATTCTGCAAAGATAGTGTCGGGATATCTGATGCCCGGGAAAGCTGCAAAGCAGAGCGTGCAGGATGAAGATGTCATAGGACTGCGTCCGATGAATGGACTGAGGGAGATAAACCTCGGCTCCTGGGATGGCAGACCTGTACGGGAGATAAAAGAAAAATTTCCTGAGGAGTACAGCCGCCGGGGAAAGGACATGTTCGTTTTCAAGACCGGCAACAGATCGGAGAATTTTTACGACATGCAGTACAGGGCGGTAAAGACCATGAGAGAGATTCTTCTTTCAGACGATTCTGCTGATATCGTGGTAGTGACACACAGCGGAGTGATACGTGCACTGTATAACAATATCAGAGGACAGAGGGTGGACGACCCCTGGGAAAGTATCCCGAAAGGCGGATATGTTGTTATAACGACATGATATCACGAATGTGTTTTTGTGCTATATAATATGTGGTTTTTTTAAAACGGTACTAACAAACTTGCGGTACCGTTTTTTTCCTGCAAAACGATAAAAAGAGCAATTGACAGAAAATTAACAGGATTGTAAAAACGTTGCAAAGTAACGGCTTTCGCTCTCTTCAGAAGTATTGGAAAATTACTTCCTCCATAATCGGAAATTTTTTTCCGAAAGACGGAATTTGTAGATTTTTTGTTTTTTTTGTGATATAATCCAAAACGTGCGAATTGAGTCTTTTCAGAAATGAGAAAAAATATTTTCAACGGAGTAATGGAATCGTTCTGATAAAAGATACAGCATGCACTGAATTCCGGGTCCGGACCTGCGAAACGGCAAGAAAGCCTGCAGGAGGGGATCTTAATAATCGAGAAGGAAAGGAAGGTTTTGAAATGGGACAGCAAGGAAAGCACCTGAATAGCGTCAAAGTCAGTCATGAAAAGCATACTGCCGGCTGTGCGACTGAGAAGATGGCTATTCCCGAAACTGTCTGCATCTCAATGTCACAGCACATAGGGGCTCCATGTAAGCCTCTTGTTGCAAAGGGTGACCCTGTCAAGGTGGG
>CAKQNZ010000076.1 GCA_934255435.1 uncultured Clostridia bacterium
CGGCAGGACAGCACCGGTCATAGCAGAAAAACTGAAACAAGCAAAGGGTCAGAGTCTGATTGTAGTACCTACACTTAACAAGGCAAAACGATTGGCGACGGACCTTTCTTTTTTTGCTGAGCAGGATATATTCATACTTCAGCAGCAGGACGAATCGCTGGTACAGTATGACGTCAGAAGCAATGAAGTTGTCATCGACAGGATGAATATAATAAAGCACCTTGTCAGCGGCGACAGATGCACAGTCATAGCACCGGTCACAGCAGCTGTGGCAAAGATGCCGCCGGCTGGCGTCTTCAGAGGAAACACCATAAGGATCAGTGCAGGAGATGATATTTCACTGCCGGACATCCGGGAAAAACTCACATATATGGGATATGAGCGCAAGTCTCTGATAGAAGGGAAAGGCGAATACAGTATCCGTGGAGGCATAATAGATATCTTCCCGCCGGACAGTGAGCTGCCATACAGGATAGAATTATTCGATACCGAGGTGGACTCCATAAGGACTTTCGACACCATTTCACAGAGATCCGTGGAAAATCTGGATGAGATCGTGGTATATCAGTGCTCGCAGCTTGCAAGAGACAGAGAACTGTTCAGACATGCAGCAGCGTCGATAAAGAAGGCGTACGACAGGAACATCAGAAAACTCGAAAAAAAAGAAGCTGACGAGAATATACTGCAGAATCTGAGACAGAGAAGGGATCAGCTTGCGGAACAGGCTGAGAACATGACGAATGTGCAGTATCTTGAGACACTGCTGGGGTATTTCTATGACGAAACATCGTATATCTGGGACTATATGGATGATCCGCTGATTTTTATAGATGACCCTTCAAGGATACTGGAAAGTCTCCGGCTCCATGAAAAAGAAAGAGCAGACGATATAGATGCGCTGGTGTCATCAGGACGTGCAGTGGGAGACGATTTCAGATATCTTTCGGGGCAGAGCGATTACTTCAGACTTTATGAGATGGAGGGATATATCTTTACACCTTTTGTCTCCACCATAAAAAATGCACCGTTCCTGAAGGAGCTTGTCAGTGTCAGCTGCCGTGCCACACCGGCATACAACGGCAGACTGAATGTGCTGAAAAGTGACCTGGACGGCTATGTGAGACGTGGATACGATGTCACGATAGTTTGCAGCAGCGACGAACGTGTCAAAGGCATGGAGGATTTTCTTCAGCGTGAGAAGCTGCAGGGCAAAGTCAGCATACGCAATGGCACCATCACAGGCGGAATGGAGTTTGCCGACCGCAAAGTGTGCTATATCTGGGAAGGCGATATATTCGGCGGATACCGCAGGAGCCGCAGGAAGAAAAAGAAAAGCCGGGGGCAGCAGATAAAAAGTTTCACCGATGTCCAGACAGGCGATTACGTTGTGCATGAGACCCACGGCATAGGCAAGTTCATAGGGATAGAGCAGCTTGTGGTACAGGGTGTGAAAAAAGACTACCTGAAAGTAAAATATGCCGGCGAGGATTCACTTTATATACCGGTGGATCAGCTGAGCATACTGGAAAAGTATGTAGGCGGTGATGGTATAGCACCAAAACTCAACAGGCTCTCGGGAAATGAATGGAAAGTCACAAAGGCAAAGGCCAAAGCTGCTGTAGACGATATGGCAGATGAGCTGATAAGAGTTTCTGCAGCAAGGATGAGCGAGAAAGGACACGCTTTTTCACCGGATACCCAGTGGCAGCACGATTTTGAAAACAGTTTCCCTTATGCGGAGACTGACGACCAGCTGCGGTGCATAGAGGAGATAAAGCATGACATGGAGAGCGAAGTTCCTATGGACAGACTGCTCTGCGGTGATGTGGGTTTCGGCAAGACAGAAGTCGCAGCCAGAGCTATATTCAAATGCGTGGCAGACGGCAAACAGGCAGCAGTGCTGGTTCCAACGACCCTTCTTGCCAGTCAGCATTACTACAACCTCAAGGACAGGTTCGAAAAATTCCCTTTCAAGGTGGAGATGCTTTCGAGATTCAGGAACGCATCACAGCAGAAAAAGATCCTGGAAGGACTTGAAGACGGTACGATAGACTTTGTGATAGGAACACACAGGCTACTCTCAAAAGATGTGAAATTCAGGGATCTGGGTCTTCTTGTAGTGGACGAGGAACAGCGATTCGGCGTGAAGCACAAGGAGCGGATAAAGCAGATACGAGAGAATGTGGATGTACTGACACTGTCGGCGACTCCGATACCGAGGACGCTTCATATGTCACTTTCAGGTATAAAGGACATGAGCACCATAGAGGAGCCGCCGGAGGACAGGTATCCTGTGCAGACATATGTGATGGAGCAGGACGATTACATCATAAGGGACGCCATAGAAAAGGAACTTTCAAGAGGTGGCCAGGTCTATGTGCTTTACAACAGAGTGGAGTCGATAGAAATGGTAGCCTCGGATATACAGCATCTGGTGCCGGAGGCTTCTGTAGCTACAGGACATGGCAAGATGAGTGAAAAACAGCTGGAAAATGTCATCATGGATTTTTCAGAAGGCGAATACAACGTGCTGGTATCCACGACGATAATAGAGTCCGGTATGGATATACCGAATGCCAACACCATGATAGTGCTTGACGCTGACCGGTTCGGACTGGCACAGCTTTATCAGCTGAGAGGACGTGTGGGAAGGTCCGGCCGTGTGGCATATGCGTATTTGATGTACAGAAAGGACAAGAGCCTTACAGAGATATCGGAGAAAAGACTTCGTGCGATAAAAGAATTCACGGAATTCGGCTCAGGTTTCAAGATCGCTATGAAAGATCTGGAGTTCAGAGGAGCAGGAAATCTTCTGGGGACAGAGCAGTCGGGGCATATGCTCAATATCGGATATGAACTGTACTGCAAGATGCTGGAAGAGGCAGTGAACCGCCTTCAGGGAAAGGAAACACTGCTCCAGGCTGAAGAAACTGTATTCAGTCTTCCGATATCGGCTGTGATACCTGAAGGATATATAACAAACGAAGTGCTGAGACTTCAGATGTACAAGAAAATATCAGTGATAGCCAGCGATGAGGATGAAGCGGAGATCATAGATGAACTCATCGACAGATTCGGAGATATCCCGCAGGATACCATGAACCTGATAAAGATCTCGAAGATAAGATCCATGGCCGGGATGCTTGGTGTGAAGGAAATACTGCAGCAGGGGTACAAGATAATCTTCAGACTGTGGGAAAATGTAAAACTCGATGCATCTGTCATGGCAGCACTGGTAGCTGAGTACGGAGGCAAAATGATGATAAACGGCGGCAGGGAACCTTATATACGCCTTACGATAAACCGTGAGGAGCCTGTAAGAGCTATCGAAGGCTTCCTGAGGATCGCCATGTCAGAAAAAAAGATTAACTGAAGAAAGGAACGATCGATGGTAAAAGTAGTGATAATAGCGCCGAGAGGTCATATGGACGGACTGATCACAGAAGAGGCGTGGAAGAGTAAGGATATAGAGATAGCAGGATGTGTGGGAACTCCCGGCAGGGATTACATCGGCAGCGATGTGGGACATGTTGTCAGTGGCATAAACTGCGAGACCGGAGCAAAAGTGTACGATGATATAGATGATATAATCGGTGAATGTGATGTGGTGATAGATTTTTCAACAGTGGAGCTTTCCATGAAGGTGCTTGAAAGCTGCATCAGAGCAGGCAAGGCATATATCTGCGGTACTACAGGATTCAGCGATGAGCAGACAGCGAAGATACTGGCGGCAGGCAGCAGCATCCCGGTGCTCAAATCAGCAAACACCTCATATGTAGTGACAGTGATGAGAAAACTTCTCGGTGAAGCGGCAGAAAAGCTGGGAGATAAATGCACCATAGAGATAATAGATATGCACAGTGAGGGCAAACTGGATGCGCCAAGCGGCACAGCTATCGAGCTGGCGCAGGAGATCGCAGAAAAGGCGCCTGACAAGACATATGACGATATCACTTTCCACTCCATCCGTGCAGGCAACACGCCAAGTTCGCACCGTGTGATCTTCGGATGCATGGGACAGAAAATGGAGATACTCCATGATGCATATGACTGGAGATGCTATGCTCTGGGAGCCTGTGATGCAGCAGTTTTCCTTGCAGGAAAAGCACCTGGAGTATACACCATGGATGATGTGGTGGGCATGTGACAAGGTGCTGCAGAGAGCATATCAAAATAAGCTGTATTCCCTTGACTTTTCAACGCTCAGCATATAAAATAAAAAGTACGATTTTAATATTCGGGCTGTGACGGAGACAGTAGCCCCGTGTAATATCCTTACAGAGAGACGCCTGTATGCTGAGAGGGCGGCGGTGAGACGGGAAGCGAAGATCACTCCTGAGCCGGACACTTAATGAGAGACGGGATGATAGTCCCGTAACAAGGGTGGTACCGCGGTCAACGATCGTCCCTGGGCAGCCAGGGGCGTTTTTGTTTCAGCCGGATAATACTGCAGTTTTTAATATCAACAGATAAGTACATTTGCGAAAGGAAACATATATAAAGATGATCAGAAACTTATCGGAAAAACCCATAGCTGAGCTCCAGTTCGAGCAGGCGGAAAAATGGGACAGGGACAACCTGCTTGAAAAATGTGTCAGCACAAGAGAAGGGATGCCGTCGTTCATATTCTATGAAGGACCGCCTACAGCAAACGGAAAACCGGGCATACACCATGTCATCGCAAGGACACTGAAGGATTCGGTATGCCGTTACAAGACGATGAAGGGCTACGCTGTTAAGCGTAAAGCCGGATGGGATACCCACGGACTTCCGGTGGAGATCGAAGTCGAAAAGCAGCTGGGTATGACTGGAAAGCAGGATATCGAGAAATACGGTATAAAGGCATTCAACGAGAAGTGCAGAGAATCCGTTTTCACATACGAAGGCATGTGGAGGAACATGACGGAGAGGATGGGATATCTCATCGATCTGGACAATCCTTATATCACACTGGACAACAACTATATAGAAACAGGCTGGTGGATAATCAAGGAATTCTTCAAAGCCGGAATGGTATACGAAGGACACAAGATACTGCCTTACTGCCCGAGATGCGGGACAGGCCTGGCTTCCCATGAAGTAGCACAGGGCTATAAGGAAGTAAAGGTAAACACACTGACAGTGAAATTCAAAAAAGTCGGAACAGACAACGAATACTTCCTGGCGTGGACTACTACTCCATGGACACTGGCTTCCAACGTGGCTCTGACAGTAGGACCTGACATCGACTATATCAAGGTGAAGATGCTGGACGGAGATAATGAAGGCAATATCTTCTATCTTGCAAAGGCACTGGCAGGCAAGGTGCTGGGCAAGGAAAACTATGAAATCCTTGAAGAAATGAAAGGCAGCGACCTGGAATACGCAGAGTACGAACAGCTCATGCCGTTCTGCAAGGCAGACAAGAAAGCTTTCTTCGTGACATGTATGGACTATGTATCCATCGAGGATGGTACAGGTATCGTCCATACTGCACCGGCCTTCGGTGAAGACGACTATCAGTGCGGCAGGAAATATGATCTGCCTGTACTGCAGCCGGTGGACGAGAGAGGATGCTACACGGATACTCCATGGAAGGGTCACTTCGTCATGGAGGACGGCCTCGATGTAGAGATCATCAAATATCTTGCAAAGGACAACAAGATCTATGCAAAGATAAAGATGGAGCACAACTATCCGCACTGCTGGAGATGCGATACACCGCTGGTATACTATGCTAAACCGAGCTGGTATATAGAGATGACGAAGCTGAAGGATCAGCTGGTGGCAAACAACAATAAAGTCAATTGGTTCCCTGACTTCGTAGGTGAAAAGAGATTCGGAAACTGGCTTGAAAATGTCAACGACTGGGCTATATCAAGAAACAGATACTGGGGTACGCCTATACCGATCTGGAGATGCGAATGCGGGCATCTGGAATGCATCGGCAGCAGAGCAGAGCTGGTGGAGAAGGCTCAGGAAAGCATAACCGAGGATATCGAGCTCCACAGACCGTATGTGGATGACGTCCACCTTACATGCCCGGACTGCGGCAAGACAATGGCAAGGATACCTGAAGTAATGGACTGCTGGTTCGACAGCGGAGCCATGCCGTTCGCACAGCAGCACTATCCGTTCGAAAACAAAGAGAAATTCGACGAAGAACTTTTCCCTGCCGACTTCATTTGTGAAGGTATAGACCAGACAAGAGGCTGGTTCTATTCGCTGATGGCGATATCCACATTCATCAAGGGTACAGCTCCGTACAAGAACGTACTGGTAAATGACCTGATACTGGATAAGCACGGCAAGAAGATGAGTAAACATGTGGGCAACACAGTGGATCCGTTCCAGCTGTTCGATAAATACGGTGCAGACGCTACAAGATGGTATCTGCTCTATACATCGCCAGCATGGTCGCCTACGAAGTTCGATGAGGACGGACTGATAGAAGTTATGAGCAAGTTCTTCGGAACTCTGAAGAACGTATACAACTTCTTCGTACTTTATTCGAACCAGGATGAGATAGAGCCGGACAAGCTGGACGTTCCTTACGGCAGCAGACCTGAGCTCGACAGATGGATACTTTCCAAGTACAACAGGCTCATCGCAGAAGTGACTGAAGAGATGGACATATACGATCACATGAAGGCAGTGAGAAAAATACAGAACTTCGTTACAGAAGACCTTTCCAACTGGTATATCAGAAGAGCAAGGAGAAGATTCTGGGGCGAAGAGCTGAACGACGACAAGAAGTCGGTATACGCTACCACATATGAAGTACTCGTGGGCGTTTCAAAGATGATAGCGCCGTTCGCACCGTTCCTGTCAGACGAGATGTATCAGAACCTCACAGGCGAAGCGTCTGTACACCTTGCATTCTTCCCTGAGGCGGACATGAGTCTTGTGGACGAGAAGACAGAGGAAAGGATGGATCTTGTCAGGACTCTGGTGGCACTGGGAAGAGGTACAAGAGAAAAAGAACGTATCAAGGTCAGACAGCCTCTTGGCAGCGTGCTCGTAGATGGCAAATACGAAGCTGTGATAGGAGATCTGACGCCGCTGATAAAAGAAGAACTGAATATAAAGAACGTGAACTTTGAGAACGATCTCGACGGATATATGAACTTCACTCTCAAGCCTAACTTCAAAGTTGCAGGTCCTGTACTGGGCAAGAACATCAAAGCTTTTGGTGCAGCTCTGGCAAAAGAGGAACCTGGTGCATTCGTTGCTAAACTCGATGCAGACGGGAAGACTGTTCTGGATATGAACGGTGAACAGGTGGAGATAACAAGAGAAATGGTGGATATCAGGATCGACGCCAAGGAAGGCTTTGCTGTTGCCATGGAAAACAACGTGTTCACTATACTTGATACGACCATCACACCTGAACTTGCCAGGGAAGGTCTTGCCAGAGAGCTGGTATCAAAGGTCCAGCAGATGAGAAAGCAGAACGATTATGAGATGATGGACAACATCAGGATATATATCGATGCTGATGACGATGTCAAAGCAGCAGTCGAAGCTCACAGAGAATATATCATGAAAGAGACTCTGGCTGTCGCCATCGAGTACAGAGCATGTGAAAGCACTTCAGATCTCAATGGACATAAGACTGGCATAGATGTGGAGAAAGTTCAGTTATGAGTACGTCGATAGAAAATCTGAGACGCATCGCAGGTATAGATATAGATACTCATACGGGGATATTCGATGCATATGTCTGCTCAGGCAAAGACATAGATGAGCTTGCTGCAGTGTTCGGGTATGACGTGAAGGATATAACAGCAATACTCGAAGGCTACGGAGAGCGACTGACGTCTTTTGACGGAAGCCTGAATACTTCAGGAAGAGGTAGACTGAAAGGTGTATCACGGGAAGTGATCGATGAATATATCGACTATTTTTACCCTGGTATATCTTCAGAAAATCCAGGAAACGACAGGATAAACATAGAGGAGTATATGCAATGGAACGTGTAGATCTTCAGGGGTTTACAGTCGAAGAACTTAAAGCATTTGCCGCGGGACTGGGTGAAAAGCCTTTCCGCGGCAAACAGCTTTTCAAATGGATACAGCGTGGGTCGAGGTCTTTCGATATCATGACAGATCTGTCACCAGCAGCAAGAAAGAAATTTGCACAGCATGCATATATCGGAGGTGTGGATGTGGCCGATGTCCAGGAGGACAGAAGCGACGGAACCAGGAAATTTCTTTTTTCGCTGAAAGACGGCAATGCAGTGGAAGGTGTTTTCATGAAATACCGCTACGGCAATTCTCTCTGCGTTTCATCCCAGGTGGGATGCAAAATGGGCTGTGTGTTCTGTGCTTCGGCTCTCGGTGGATTCGTCAGGGACCTGACTGCAGGCGAATTGCTTGGTCAGGTGTTCGAAGCGGAGCGTGCCACAGGTGAAAAGATAGATCATATCGTGGTGATGGGAATGGGAGAACCTTTTGACAACTATGACAACCTGAAAAAATTCATGGAGCTGATACACGATCCGGAAGGCAGGAATCTCAGCTACAGGAATATAACAGTATCTACAAGCGGTATAGTGCCTGTGATGAAACAGTTTGCAGCAGATTTCCCCCAGGCGGGGCTTGCAGTATCGCTCCACTGTCTCGATGACAGCGGCAGGAGCAGCATAATGCCGGTAAACAGAAAATACCCCATCGACTGTCTTCTTGAGGCGGCAAGGGATTATACAGATACGACAGGACGCCGTATCACATTCGAGTACACCCTCATCAAAGGTGAAAACGACGGAAAAAAAGATATAGAGCTGATAAAGAACAGACTGTCAGGAATACTGTGCCATGTGAATCTGATACCACTG
>CAKQNZ010000077.1 GCA_934255435.1 uncultured Clostridia bacterium
AGACAAGATACTGACCGTTGAATCCAGCGGTATAGCTGTAGCGTGCATGGCAGCACGTTATTTCGGATACCCTCCGGTGATATTTGCCAAGAAAGCCAAGCCGAATACGATGACAGAGGGTTCATATACTGCCGAAGCAAGATCCTTTACAAAAGGGACTGTTTCTGAATTCAGAGTATCACAGCGTTTTCTCGGGGAGGGAGACCGGGTACTGATCATAGATGATTTTCTGGCAAGAGGCGGTGCAGCAGTAGCGCTGACACAAATCGTCCGTCAGTCTGGAGCTGAAGTCGTGGGTATAGGAGCTGTTATCGAGAAGGGTTTCCAGGGTGGCGGTGACAAGCTTAGAGCAGAAGGCTGCCGTGTGGAATCTCTGGCAGTGATAGACAGGATAGAAGACGGAGTGATCCGTTTCAGATAATATTTAAACAGCCTTTGGTAAAATAAAAATAGTAAGGAAGCAGCAGATGCGTATTCGCCTGCTGTTTTTTTACGTTTTTGCATTGGAAACAACCAGCTCTTTTTCCAACTTTTCAGAATCGTACATTTATGTTGACAATCTTCGAGCCCTTTGATATCCTATAAACATCAGAATAAAGGGATTCCTGCCGATATAAGTCCGGATTAACGGCCCGGATGTTTCTACCGTGATGCCTTATTTACGACTATTGGCTGTGCGAGACTCTGCTGAGACATTCGCAGGCATTTCAGAGCGTCACAGGGCATTAAAGGGGCATATATGTACCGGCAGACAGGCTTAAGGCCTGTTTATTTTGTTTCCCGAAAAAGTCAATCATTATATTTGTATTTGCTATCAGAATGCAGGAGGAGAACACAAATGAAAAAAATTATTTCTGTAGCACTGGCGCTGGTGATGGTGCTGGGTATGGCAGTATCTTTCTCAGGATGCGGCGGCTCAGACAGCGGTTCATCAGACATCAAGATCGGTGCGATAATGCTGGGCGATGAAAATGAAGGATACACATATGCCCATATCGATGGTATCAAGAAGGCTGCCAAGGCATGCGGCATTTCAGAAGACCAGATAATCTGGAAGTATTCCATCGGTGAAGACGAAGCATGTCTCGACGCTGCCAAGGATCTGGCAGATCAGGGATGTACTGCGGTTTTCTCAAACAGCTACGGTCATCAGTCATACATGAAGGATGCGGCTGAAAAATACCCTGATGTGACTTTCGTTGCAGCTACAGGAGATACAGCGGCAGCATCAGGTCTCGATAACTTCAAGAATGCATTCACTAACGTATTCGAATCAAGATATGTTTCAGGTGTAGTAGCAGGCATGAAGGTAAAAGAACTTGCTGATTCAGGCAAACTCACTGACAAGAACAAAAAAGACGGCAAAGTGAAGATCGGATATGTAGGTGCTTATCCGTATGCAGAAGTAGTTTCAGGATACACTGCTTTCTTCCAGGGCATCAAGTCAGTATATGAAGATGTAACTATGGATGTACAGTACACCAACTCATGGTTCGATATCACTGCAGAAGGCGAAGCTGCCAATGCACTCATGTCAAAGGGCTGCGTCATCATCGGACAGCATGCTGACTCAACAGGCGCTCCTGCAGCAGTAGAAGCGGCTCAGAAAAAGGGAACTGTAGCATACTCAGTTGGATACAACATCGACATGCTCAGCGTAGCTCCGAATGCAGCTCTCACATCAGCTACTAATGTGTGGGAAGTTTACTACGAATACGCATTCAGATGCCTGCTGGACGGCAAGGATATAGATACAGACTGGTCAAAGGGATATGCAGAAGGCGCAGTTGCCATCACAGATCTCGGCGATGCATGTGCAAAGGGAACAAAAGAAGCTGTAGACAAGGCTGTTGAAGGTATCAAAGACGGTTCAGTCAAAGTATTCGATGTTTCCAAATTCACTGTAGCCAAAGGCGATTTCTACAAGGTGGACGGAGACGGACATCTGACATCATGCAAGGCTATAGATACAGACGGAGATTTCAAACCGGACAAGGAAGAGGCTGTCAAGGACGGCGCATTCCAGGAATCAAAGTTCAGATCAGCTCCTTACTTCCAGCTGAGGATAGACGGGATCAATGAACTGAACGCAAAATAAGAGTTTTGCAGATATCTACAGGCGGAGCCGTCAGGTTCCGCCTTAACTGTTTTAAAGAAATCAGTATAAGGTAAAGTCATAGTTGTGGAGGTTTGCTTTGCAGGAATACAAGAATGCTATAGAACTTGTGAACATAACGAAACGTTTCGGCGAAGTCGTTGCCAACAACAGCGTCAGTCTCAGCGTCAGGAAAGGCGAGATACTTTCCCTGCTGGGAGAGAACGGCAGCGGCAAGACGACGCTTATGAACATGCTTTCGGGGATATATTTCCCTGATGAGGGACAGATAATCGTCGACGGCAGAGATGTGATGATAAAGTCTCCCCAGGATGCGTATGATCTTGGGATAGGTATGATACATCAGCATTTCAAACTCGTGGATGTTTTTACGGCAGCAGAGAACATAATCCTGGGAATACCGGGGAAAGCTGTCATAAACCGCAGGGAAGTGAATGATGATATTCGCAAGCTCACGGACAGATACGGATTCGAGATCGATCTGGACAAGAAGATATATGAGATGTCTGTTTCAGAAAAACAGACAGTTGAAATCGTGAAAATGCTGTACAGAGGCGCCAGCGTCCTGATACTGGACGAGCCTACGGCAGTACTGACGCCCCAGGAGACAGACAGGCTTTTCGATGTACTGAGGAACATGAGGAACGACGGCAAGGCGGTCATCATCATAACACACAAGCTCAACGAAGTCCTTGAACTTTCCGACAGAGTATCAGTGCTTAGAAAGGGCGAGTATGCAGGCACAGTAGACACGAAGGACGCCACGGAGCTTTTTCTGACTGAGATGATGGTTGGTGAAAAAGTCAGCCTGAATATAGACAGAAAGGAACCTGCAGATCGTAAGAAACTTGTGGACATAAAGGGTCTGACATGTCTCAACAAGGACGGCATCAGGGCTCTGGATGATGTCAGCTTCGAGATATATGGAGGCGAGATCCTCGGTATTGCAGGTATCGCCGGTTCAGGCCAGAAGGAGCTGCTGGAATCCATCGCCGGACTTCAGAAGGCAGAAGACGGCAGCAGCATAATGTACAAGGCCATCGACGATAACGCTCCGATAGAGCTTATCGGCAAGGACGTGAACCAGATAAAGAATCTCGGTATTTCGCTGGCTTTCGTGCCTGAGGACAGGCTGGGCATGGGACTTGTAGGCAACATGGGTATGATCGGCAACATGATGCTCAGAAGCTACCAGGACGGAAAGTCTTTCTTTACAGAACAGAAAAAACCTGCGGAGCTGGCCGAGAATATCAAGGACAGGCTGAACGTCATGACGCCGAGCGTCAACACTCCGGTCAGGAAACTTTCCGGCGGCAATGTCCAGAAGGTGCTGGTGGGCAGAGAGATATCGCTGAAGCCGAGAGTGCTGATGACAGCATATGCAGTGCGAGGCCTTGACATCAACACCTCTTACACTATCTACAACATACTGAGTGAAGAAAAGGAAAAGGGAGTCGGAGTAGTCTATGTCGGCGAAGACCTGGACGTTCTCCTTGAACTCTGTGACAGGATACTGGTGCTCTGCGGTGGCAGAGTGAGTGGTATCGTCGATGCGAGAAAGACCACGAAAGAAGAAGTCGGTCTGCTTATGACGAAATACAGAGGGGAGGACAGCAAAGATGAGTAATAAAAGGCATGAACAGAAAGAACCCTTTGTGAGAATTACCAGACGAGGTGCCATAACCCGCAGACAGTCCTGGACCGTGAGAGCGGTGGCTATACTGCTGGCTCTGGTGGTGTGTGGTTTCGTTATCATGGCCATCGTCCATATGAATCCTGTTGACGTCTATGTTGCGATGTTCCAGGGATCCTTCGGGACAGGCAGGAGACTCTGGATAACGCTCAGAGATATGTCGCTGCTGCTTCTTATAGGCGTGGCGCTGGCTCCGGCATTCAAAATGAAATTCTGGAACCTCGGCGGCGAAGGCCAGCTTCTGATGGGCGGCGTGGCGACTGCAGCATGTATGCTTTACATGACGGATCTGCCGGCACCGCTGCTTTTCATTGTTATGTTCATAACAAGTGCAGCAGCAGGCGCAGTGTGGGGACTGATACCGGCCTTTTTCAAGGCGAAGTTCAACACCAACGAGGTACTGTTCACACTGATGATGAACTATGTGGCGATACAGATAACAGCTTTCTTCGTTGCAAAGTGGGAGAACCCTTACGGTTCCAACACTGTAGGCATCATCAATGCGGCAGGCAAGCAGGGATGGATGCCTGAAATAACAGGTGCGGAGCCGCTGATAACGATAATCATAGTTCTGATCATCGCCGTTGCGATGTATGTGTATCTGGACAGGAGCAAGCAGGGCTACGAGATAACTGTAGTGGGTGATTCGGAGAACACCGCCAGATATGCCGGTATAGATGTGAAAAAAGTCATAATCCGTACCATGCTGATATCGGGAGCCATCTGCGGTATAACAGGATCACTTTGCGTCAGTGCATCCAGTCATACCATATCTACAGCCATAGGCGACGGCAGAGGTTTTACAGCCATCATAGTGGCGTGGCTTGCAAAGTTCAATACCGTAAGCATGATAGCGATATCGCTGCTGCTGGTTTTCCTTGACAACGGAGCAGTGGAGATAGCAACGAGGTTCGGACTCAACGATTATGCATCGAAGATGATAACAGGAATAATCCTTTTCTTCATCCTCGGATGTGAATTTTTCATAAACTACAAGTTATCGTTTCGTGGAAAGAAAGAGAAGGAGGACTAAGGTATGGATTCGATCGTATCATTACTGAATGCGGCAGTCGTTTTCGGTACAGTCATCATGTTCGGTGCGCTGGGCGAGACTGTTGCCGAAAAATCAGGAAGTCTGAATCTCGGCGTTCCGGGTCTGATGTATCTGGGTGGTATCGCAGGTCTGACAGGGACTTTCTTTTATGAAACGAACGCAGCGGAACCGAGCAAGGCAGTTTGCGTCATCATTGCGATAGTATGCTGTTTTGCCGCAGCTTTCCTGGGTGCGCTGGTATACAGTCTGCTGACGATAACGCTGAGAGCGAACCAGAACGTCACAGGTCTGACACTGACGATATTCGGTTCAGGCGTTGCGAACTTTTTCGGCGGTTCCCTCAACAAGCTGGCAGGCGGTATCGGACAGATATCCGTAGCCACTACAAGCGAAGCTTTCAGAGCCAACATACATGCGCTCAGCAGCCTGGGCGCTTTCGGAAAGATATTTTTCAGCTACGGATTCATGGTGTATCTGGCAGTGGTGCTGGCGATACTCCTTTCCTGGTATATGAACAGGACGAGACAGGGACTGTCGCTGCGCTCCGTGGGTGAAAATCCTGCGGCAGCCGATGCAGCTGGTATCAGCGTCATAAAGTACAAATATCTTGCTACATGTTTCGGAGGCGGCATATCAGGGCTTGGAGGTCTTTTTTATGTCATGGACTACACCAAAGGCACATGGGCAAACGACGGCACGATAGAAGCCCTCGGCTGGCTGGCTGTTGCGCTTGTTATCTTTGCTACATGGAAACCGCTTAACAACATATGGGGCTCATATTTGTTTGGTATACTGTACTGGGCATACTTCTACATCGGTGGTCTCACAAGGAGCTCTCAGGAGCTTTTCAAGATGCTGCCGTATGTGGTGACGATAGTTGTGCTCATAGTTATAAGCATGAGAAAGAAAAAGGAAAACCAGCCGCCTGCGGCTCTGGGACTTTCGTATTTCAGAGAGGACAGGTAGTTGGATACAGAGTTTTTCCGGACAGGAGAGAAGACTATGGTAAATGTATATCTGGCAGAAGGCTTTGAAGAGATCGAAGCTCTGACTATAGTAGACCTGCTCAGGAGAGCAGGCATCAGCGTGCAGACTGTTTCCACAGGCAGCGGACTGAATGTCACAGGCACCCATGGCGTGGCAGTGGAGGCTGATGTGATTTTTGATGAAGCTGATAACGACAGCTGTGAGATGCTGGTGCTGCCTGGAGGACTTCCGGGAGCTGACAACCTGGGAGCCCACAAGGGTCTGACAGACGCTTTGAAAAAGGCTGCAGCATCAGGCAGGAAAGTGGCTGCGATATGTGCAGCGCCTATGGTGCTGGGAGACTGCGGTATCCTTAAAGGCAAGAAAGCAACGATATATCCGGGAATGGAAGAGCGCCTCACCGGGGCAGTGCCTCAGAGCGACGGAGCAGTTACAGACGGCAATGTCATAACAGGCAAGGGTCCTGCATTTGCAATGGAATTCGCACTGGCGCTGATAACAGATCTTGCCGGCAGTGAAAAAGCAGGCGAAGTGGCAGACGGACTGCTTTACAGAGGTTGAGGCATCATGAAGCGGCAGAAGATAGACCTTCATATACACACTCTGTATTCAGACGGCATGTCAGAACCTGCAGATATCGTGAAATGTGCTGCGGAGCAGGATTATGATCTCATAGCGATAACAGATCATGACGGTATCGGCGGTGTCAGCGAGGCGCAGGAAGCAGGCAGAAGGCTGGGACTCAGAGTGATACCCGGCATAGAGCTTGCCACAGAGACCAGAGATGGCATCGGTTTCCATATACTCGGTTATAATTTCGATACATCAGATGAAGACCTGCTTGCAGTGATAGAAAAGCTGAAGCAGTACAGAGAGGAACGGAACGTCGCTCTTGTCAATGCGATGAACGAGCTGGGATGCGAGATCACTATGAAGGAGCTGCGGGAGCGTCAGACCCACGGATACATCGGTAAGCCGGTGATCGCAAGGCTCCTGGCAGAGAAGGGATATATCGCAGACCATCACGACGCCTATATCCCCGGACAGTTTCTGGAAAGCCCCGAGGCACGCAGTGTGAAACGCCGCAAGATAAGCACCGAGGACAGCATAAAGCTCATCAGAAATGCCGGCGGCATCGCAGTCATGGCTCATCCGATACAGACAAAAGGCATCATCGAAGAACTGAAGGCACAGGGACTGGACGGACTGGAATGTTACCATCCGGATCAGAACGCTGGACAGACACGGCGGTTCATCAGTATAGCGAGAGGATACGGACTTAAGATAACAAGAGGCTCCGACTTCCACGGACCGGACTATATGGACGCAGACAAAACAGCAGATCCCGAAGAAACAGGAGACCCACAGCTGATACAGTTTGGAGAATAGCAGACAGCACACCGGAAGGTGTGCTGTTTTTATGAGGCCCGTGCAGAGCAGAACGAAGCCTTGTTTTAAAGCTGCATACGGGAGAGCCGGCATCCTGTTTTACCTGGTTTATGTATCCGCCGTTGAAGACCATGGAGTCGCTGGCTTGAGAACCAGCCGACTTATTTTGCATGATCTATGCACCGAAGAATGAAAAAGCAAATGCTGACATGGCATGCGTAGAGCAACAGTATGGAAAGGGACGAAACAGAGCAAAAAAGCTGCAAAAACGACCCATTTTACTCAAGCAGCACAATGAAAAGACGACATCACCACGACCACAAACAAGCCAAAGGGACGAAAATCACAATTCAAGTGATGATAACGTCCCTTTTTGATCGATCCGGCTCAAAAATCAAGCCAGCGATACAGCAGCATGAAGTGAAAAAGGACGAAACCCACAGTAAACAAAGCAAAAACGTCCCATACATACAGCCGTAATAATGGACGCATCATATACACTGTGCTATAATACTAACCGAAACTCACAGGATATGCAGCAGGGGATACATCTAAACGGAGGAAGCAGCTGAATGGACAAAGACCGGGAAGAACTGGCGGATTTTTATAAAAAGAATATAAAACCGAGGTCAGGCGATATATATAAAATCGTCTGTGCGGTGATCGAAGAAGAGGATGCTGCAAAGGACATAACTCAGGATATATTGCTGAAGTCATGGGAAAAGCTGGCTTCGCTGAAAGACAGGACAAAATACTGGCAGTGGGTAGAATCGATCACAGGTAATGAAATCAGAGGATATATGCGCAAAAAGAAAACAAGACAGAAGTTCTTATCCAATATATCTTTTGATGATATGGCTGATCAGCTGACAGCTGCGAGCGATATCATGGCAACGGAGGCTGACCTGCTGGAAATCATGGTCCATGAGGAAGAACAGATGATGGTAATGGAGGGTCTTGCCAGTCTGGACGACCGTGACAGTATGATAATAAAAATGCATCTTGTGGCAGGGATGTCACTCAAGGACATCGCATCAGCAATGGGGATAAATTACGGTACGATGAGAGTTACATATTCAAGAGCGCTGAAAAAACTCAAAGAGGCGTATCTGAGACTCGAGAAGGGAGGTTGTGGCAGTGAACAGAAGCAAAAATGATGAAATACATGATCAGCTTATGAAAAAGTTCAGAGAAGCGGATCGTAAATACAATAGTGATGAACGGGAAATACCTGACTTCGATTTTTCATTCCTTGACGATGATGCACACAATGCTGGACCAAGTGAAAAAAAGAAAAAGGCTCCTTCCTCCACAGGGCACAGATTTGCAGCTGCTGCAGCTTGTATCATGATCGTTCTGCTGTCGGCAAATATACTTCTTATAGCTACAGACAGCACAGATACATATGGTGATCGAGGTCTTCTGCATCGTATAAAAACCGGTGTATCAGGTCTTTTTACTGATGAGGAATCAGCTGACAGTGATGGCATCAGAGACAGTATATCGATAACAGATATGAAGAATATAAAGTCCGCA
>CAKQNZ010000078.1 GCA_934255435.1 uncultured Clostridia bacterium
CAAATACATGAACAAAAACAAAAAGATCATCGAAGACGCTGTGCTTTCCGGCGACGCTGAACGTGAAAGAGAATACATCCTCAGATCCACGTCTTTATGGGGAAAGATGGTCTTCGATATGTTCGGCAGCAGCCTGACAGTCTACGGCAAAGAGAATCTGCCGCAGAATGGTCCTGTGGTATTTATCGGCAACCATCAGGGGTACGCAGATATCATTGCATACTGCGCAGCAATGACCAACTTCCAGTTCGGATTCGTTGCCAAAGAAGAGCTTTCCAAGATACCGTTTTTCGGTAAATGGATAGCCAGGATCAGGAGCGTCTTCATCGAAAGAGACGACCCGAGAGCTTCCCTGAAGGCTATAAAGAAAGGCATCGAATATGTCAACGAGGGCTATTCGCTGGTGATCTTTCCCGAAGGTACAAGAAGCAAAGGTCCGGATCCCGGTCCTTTCATGAAAGGTTCCACGAAGCTGGCCACGAAACCCGGCGTTCCGATCGTGCCGGTCTCACTGCAAGGCACATACAGGATGTTCGAAGAGGAAGGCTGCATCCGTGGCACTGATATATCCATCATGATACACGAACCTATCGAAACAGCAGGCATGAGCCGTGAAGACGTAAAACTCCTGTCTGACAGAGTCGAGAAAATCGTCGTCGACGGAGTGAGAGAACTGCAGGAACGGGAAAAGAGCAAGCAGTAGCGCAGACGACCCGCCCTAAGGACCGTAAGGTGATTCGCTTTGCAGGCTGAAGCCGAGTAACTCTCGCATAAGACCTGCGTGCCAAATCATAGATTTGGGCAGGGCTTCAAGCGTAGACAAAGCCGGAGGAGCGAGCAAAAATATCTCTAACAGCTCCGGGCATATTCCTGACACAGATTTTAAAGAAAAAAAAGAGTCATCACGTAGTATGCAGATACCCACATACTGTGATGGCTCTTTCTATTCATGACCGCATGGTGTATCACTCACCATGGTCACTTTATATCCGGATGTATCATTTCACATCGTCGCTGGTGGCGGTCTTGTCGCTTCTCTGTTCCATCCAGCGTTCCTCTGCCCTTCTGCAGCTGTTTTCCAGGTGTATGCCTACGGCTGATACTGCGGCGGCTGTATCGTGGTTTTCCAGCGCTGTATATATCGCTGCATGCTCCTCGTAGATCTGCGGCAGATCTTCTTCCCTGCGCAGAGTCAGTTTTCTTGCAGTATGTACATAATCCTGATACGCCCGTAGCACCTGGACTATGAACCTGCTTTCCGCCATCCTGTATATCATGTTATGGTATTCCTCATTGGCGTCCAGCAGTTTATCATATGTGTTGTTTACAGTATACTGGTACATGAGTTCAAGCTGCCTGCGAAGATCCGAAAGTCCCTTTTCGTCGGCTTTCTCTACCACCCATGTGATAGCCAGTTGTTCCACGGCTTTCCTGACAGCATAGATATCGCTCATGTCTTTCATGCTGAATCCTCTGGCAAAACATCCCTTGTTGGGGATGTACTCGACGATCTGCTCCTTGGAAAGCTGCTTGAATGCGTCACGCACAGGAGTCCTGCTTACCTTCAGCTCAGTGGCTATCTTGTTTTCGATGAGTTTTTCCCCCATGGCGTATTCGCCTTTTATTATCCTGTCACGTATTATTTCTGTCACTTCTTCCGACAGTGAAACGTCGCCTGTCAGTATATTATGCCCCACGATGGTCTCCTTCTCTCAAAATATGCATCTGAGATTTTCATTACTTTAATATTGTACAGTTTTTCCAGTCATATTCAAGCAGATATTTCATGCAAAATGTACACGGTCGTATCCGGAACGATCAATTCGCAGATCGACTCGAAAGCTTCCGGCTTTCAGCCCGGATACTTTCAGCTCCCGACAAACCGGCATATATCCTTGAATCACACATCAGATCTTTACTGCTCCGATGCTGTTTCTGCTTTTTCCAGCTGAGATCAAAATGTGCATTCCTGTCTGCCAAAATTTCTGATCTACATATCAGCTTTGCTGCCACCTTCTGCTTCCGCAGTCTCGTCAGGAATAACTGTATCTTCACCGGCCTCCGTTAGAGGCGCCTGTATCTTTATCACGTCATTGCTCTCATCATTCCCACTGCGGACCGGCTGATGCGGTGGGTATGTATACCCTGTATCGCCATGCGCATACATACTGCCAGCACTGCTGTTCATGCAGAAGTTGCTTCCCTGTACTGCCGCTCTGCCTGTATATGCAGCGCTTCCGAAGCCCAGTATCATGTAAAAGATACTGCTGAGGAAAAACAGACCGCATGCATAGCCTCCGCCTTTGCCGTATGCTTTTGCTATTTTTACTGCCAGCAGAGCTTCAAAGACTATCGTGCCTATGGCTCCTGCGATCGTACCGATGATGACCAGGACATATCCACCACTGTACACCATGGTCCCGGAACCATCGAACAGTTCATATATCAGCTCCGACACTGATGCTATCATGAACGCAGCATAACAGAGTATGTAGACCACCACTGATGCCAGATATCCCCAGAAAAAATTCCCGTTCCATGTTATCCTGAACAGTACATATTTGTTGTAAAACGGGATGACAGCCTTGTAAGGTTTCTCCCCTGCTTTCCTGAATATGTGGGACAGACCTGCAACGCCACCGGCGAACAGATATATCGACGCCAGGATCATCACGAAATAGAATATAGCCATAACTGTAAATAATGATACCAGTCCCGCATTGTTGACGAACTGATCACCCATATAAAAATCGTTGCTGTAAAGATCCATTGTTGTTTTCTCCTTTTTTCATATATACACCGGTCGCCAAAGCATCCTGTATCCGTGCTTTTCCAGGCTGTCTGAAGAAACAGAGCTGCAGTATCATACGTGCTCAAACATATTTTTCTTACTGTGCAGATCTGCAAAAGACATACATGATCACGATAAGTTCCGGCATCATCTATACTCAGTCTGTTTTATTTCTGGTCCTGCTCACTGCCTTCTTTCAGCATTATTGCAGATAGCACATTTTTTCCCTTTGTGTGATCCCGTCTCCATGAAAAGAATCTCTCTTCCGAATGATATGTGCAAAGATGCGGATCGTGTATCCTGTCAGACTTCACGCCTGATTTTCCCAGCGACAGCCTTATAGCTCCACCAAGATCCAGATATGAATGTCCTGTACGCCCCGCTCTGAATATCTTTGATATCTCATCTGCGCTGAAATTCTCAGAAAAAACATCTTTGAGATCATCGCTGACTTCATAGCAGTCCTGACATATGTATGGTCCAAGGCAGACGATAAGATCTGCCGGATCGCTGCCGTATTCTGCTGCCATGGCTTCCACCGCCCTTGCGGATATTTCCGCTGCGGTGCCTTTCCATCCGCTGTGTACTATACCTGCTGCCCTTTTCACCGGGTCCAGGATAGACACCGGCACACAGTCCGCTGTGACTATGCAAAGCATCAGCCCCGGAACATCTGTTATTATACCGTCGCAGGGTCCTTCTCCACCTGCTCTGACCACACCGCTGCCGGCACTGGAAAGCTCCGCCTTCAGTATCCTGTCGGTATGTTTCTGATCGACTCTTATCATATGTTCGGGATCTGTACCGTATTCCCTGCCAAGCTCTTTGTAATTGTCTGTCCCTGCTATGTCGTCATATGGCCAGTATCCGCTGCCGCCTGATGTAAAAAGGCAATGAGCTGTGCCGCCCTCTTCTATCTGCCTTACAGATATGTATTTCATATAACACCCTTATCCTCTCTTCAGTACATACAGTCTGCCGCCGCAGCTGCATCTGTATGAATCTATCTTTTTTATCACCTGTGTGAATCTGCGGCGTGGATATTCTCTGCCGCACTTCCTGCACTTTATGATATATTTTATATCGCTGCTGCTTCTGCCTTGCTCCGGAAGTCCCATTTCTCCGAAAGTCGATGTACGTTTTATCCTGTATCCATATGCATGGTTCATCCTCGCTGCATATTCTTTCCATAATTTGCCATGGTCATAACATCCCCTGCAGGTATGCAAAACTTCATGTGCTATGACATTGCATATAGCTTCATCTCTGCAGACAAGTATGAACTCGCTTATTTCTATGGTAAATGTACTGTTCTCGCTCCGGCAACATCCGAACCTTTTCTTCGGTCTTTTATTTACATGTATTTCCGGTAATATATTTTCAGGCACAGGTATACCCTGTGCCTGAGCTTCTGATATTATACGCTGCAGATTTTTATTCAAATCTTCTCTTTTCATTGCAATCACTCGCTTTTCAGATAATGTTCCATGTGGAACATATTTATTATATGAAAGATCATCTGATATTTCTCAGCATATCTATGAGTCGTTCAAGTTCATCTTTGCTGTAAAATTCTATCTCTATTTTACCTTTCTTTCCCTTCTGATTGAGCGTGACTTTTGTGCCGAGAACTTCTTTGAGGTCTTCCTCTACTCGTCTGATATCTGCATCCTTTGTCTTTCTTGCGGCTCTTTTTGCAGGTTTTCCGTCATCTTTTGCAAGCTTTTCTGTCTGCCTTACGGAAAGTCCTTCCCTCACGACTTTTTTAGCTATACTGAGCTGTCTTTCTTCATCACTTACTGATACCAGAGCTTTAGCGTGGCCTATGGAAATACTGCCGTCAGCTACAAGTTCTCTGACCTCCGGAATAAGCTTCAGAAGTCTGAGACAGTTTGTTATATACGGTCTGCTCTTCCCTACGCTCTTTGACACCTGTTCCTGTGTCAGACCATATGTATCTATCATCTGACTTATACCTTCGGCTTCTTCGATAGGATTCAGATCCTCACGCTGCATGTTTTCGATGATTGCCAGCAGCATGTTTTCTTCATCTGTAAGCTCTCTGATTATGCATGGCAGCTTCCTGATACCTGTTTTTCTTGCTGCTCTCCAGCGTCTTTCACCGGCAACTATCTCATATCCATTTTCTGATTTTCTGAGCACCACAGGCTGTATAAGTCCATGTTCTTCTATCGATACAGCCAGTTCTTCGAGTTTTTCTTCGTCGAATACTTTTCTCGGCTGGTTCGAATTCGGACGTATATCGTTTATGTCGATATATGCTATGTCATTGTCCGCTTTATCACCTTCTTTATCGGTCTTTACAGCAGATGCCGAAACCTTTTGCTTCTCCTGTTTTTCGTCAGCTTCATCAGTTGTTTTCTTTATATCTTCTTTTTTTGCTGCAGGCGGATCGAAACTCACCTCTGCATTACCGAAAAGGGCGTCAAGTCCTTTGCCCAGTCCTTTTTTCTTAGGGGCTGCCATTTATATACCCTCCTCGTTAGTCAGAAATTCATCTGCAAACTCCATATATGCCTGTGCGCCTGCTGATTTAGGGTCATACTGTATTACAGGCATGCCGTAGCTTGGAGCTTCAGCCAGGCGTACATTTCTCGGAATGACTGTAGTGTATACCTTTTCCTTGAAATATTTCTTCACTTCCTCCACTACCTGTATGGAAAGGTTAGTCCTTCCGTCGAACATACTTAGTATGACTCCTTCTATTTTCAGGTCAGGATTCATATTCCTTCTGACGATGTCTATAGTGCTCATCAGCTGACTCACGCCCTCCAGCGCATAGAATTCACACTGTATAGGTATCAGTACTGAATCCACGGCTGTCAGTGAGTTTATCGTCAGTATTCCCAGTGATGGCGGGCAGTCTATGAAAATATAGTCGTACTTTGGTTTCAGTACATCTATAGCTCTCTTGAGCCTCTTCTCTCTTCCTGCCAGCTCGATCATCTCAACTTCGGCTCCTGCAAGCTGCACGCTGGCCGGCATTATGTCGAGATTAGGTATTCCTGTAGATAATATAGCCTCTTCAGGATGATATGTGTCTTCTACAAGTATTTCATGAGTAGTCACATCGAGATTCTTCTTTGATATTCCCACCCCGCTTGTCGTATTTCCCTGCGGATCTATATCTAAAATAAGGATTTTCTTACCTTTTATAGCCAGGCATGCTGCTAGATTTATGTTGGTAGTAGTCTTTCCTACTCCTCCTTTTTGATTAAAAATAGCTATTGCTTTACCCATTTTTCCTCCTCATGGTCTGATATTTATTCACCTATTTCATTATATACTATGGAAATATCTTTTACTATTATTTTTTACGTTATTACATAAAAAAAGTGTTTTAATCGCGTCAAAACACTTAAAAAAAAATCACAGTTTCAACACTTATATATGCTGAAACAACATATTCCGTGTTCGTCCATGTAAATGTTCCATGTGGAACATTCGCCATTATTATTGAAATTTCAATATTTGAAGCGTTTTAAGACCATGATTTTGTTTTTTTATAACAACAGACCGGCATTTTATATATACTGATGTTCCATGTGGAACATTCACAGATATCAACTGTGCTTTCAGCATATATATGCCGGTCTGTCGTCTTTAGGAGTTATGCCAGGAGTAGAATAAATGGCTTATTCATTGACTGCTGTTTTTCTAAAATGTGCAGTTCCTGTATCCGCAGCATCCTTGGGTATCGTGATTATCACTTTCAGACTTTCGCCAAGATCTTCCTGGCTGAATGTCGCACCCTTCTCTTTCAGCTGCATGTCGTTGAATGTTTTTCTTAAAGTATTTATATAAAGCTTATAGCTTATGTGCCTTATCTTATTGAGACTCCTTTCATGCGCCTCTTTCCTGGCAAGGTATTCATCGACAAGTTTTTCCGTCTGTCTCACATTGAAGTTGTGCTTCAGCACCTTATCGAGGATCACCCTTCTCATATCGTCATCATTTATTTTAAGAAGAGCTCTCGCATGTCGCTCTGTAAGCCTGTTTTCTACAAGAAGTTTCTGGATGTCTTCCGGAAGATTCAGTATCCTTATCTTGTTTGAAATAGTGGACTGTTTTTTGCCCAGTTTTTCTGAAAGCGCCACCTGGCTTATCTGATATTTTTCCATGAGATATTTGTAAGCCTTAGCCTCTTCTATGTATCCCAGATTCTCCCGCTGTATATTTTCAACGAGAGCTATCATGCCCACTTCTTCTTCCGTGGCTTCTTTTATTATAGCCGGTACTTTAGTCAGTCCTGCCATCACAGCGGCACGCAGTCTTCTCTCCCCTGCTATGAGAAGAAACTCTCCGCTTTCTTCTTTCCGCACTATAAGCGGCTGCAATATACCAAATTCCTTTATGGAATCTCTGAGCTCCTGAAGCTGTTCAGGTCCGAAATCCTTTCTCGGCTGATTTTCATTGACCTTTATCATATCAACAGGAACTTCAAGCGTTTTTCTGATAAACATGATATCTCCTTTCCTGCTGTCTATCCCCTCTTGATTCTATATTAACAGCCTGTCCACCCTGATAAAAGCATATTCGTAATACAAAAAAAGCCTTTGTTCGCTATTTCAAAGGCTCTTTTGCAGGTGTTCCCGGTTTTCTCGGATATTTCGACACTGTAGGTTTTATCTTGTTTATATATACAAGCCTGTGATCGAATGGAAAACCGTCCATATTTATTTTTTCTATCCTCGATATATCGCCGCCCAGCTTCGCTATCGCAGCTCCCGCATCTCTTATCTCATCTTCACTGTCAGGTCCCTTGTATGCTATGAAAGTCCCGCCAGTACTGACAAATGGAAGACAGTATTCCGAAAGCGTGCTCATATTTGCAACAGCTCTGGAAACGCATATATCGAATTTTTCTCTCATGTCCCTGCGCCGGGCCAGTTCCTCTGCTCTGCCATGCACTGCTGTTACATTCATTATCCCGGCAGCTTCACACAGCTCAGTGATTATCTTTATGCGCTTGTTCAGAGAATCCATCAGCACGAATTCTTTATCCGGGAAAACTACAGCCAGCGGCACCCCCGGAAATCCCGCTCCAGTGCCGACGTCTATTATCCTTCCGGCAGCTTTGAATTCCTCCGATGCTCCGCAGAGCAGTGAATCGATATAATGCTTCTTCACGAATTCATCTCTGTCCGTTATAGCTGTAAGATTGATATGTTCGTTTTTTTCCAGTATGCTGTCCATATAAGATCCCAGCTTCTGCATCATATCATCTGTATATGGTATATCAAGTTCTTTCAAAACGAGTTCAAGATCGTTCATCATGGCGTCTATCCCTTTCTTCTCATTTTTTCAAGATGTATAAGAAGTACATTTATGTCTGCCGGAGACACTCCGGATATCCTGGAAGCCTGTCCCACAGAAAGCGGTCTGAAACTGTTGAGTTTCTGTCTGGCTTCTATCCTGAGTCCTTCTACTGCATCATAGTCGAAATCCTGGGAAAGCTTTCTATCCTCCAGCTTCCTGAACTTCTCTATCTGCTGCTCCTGCTTTCTGATATAACCTTCATATTTTATCTGTACTTCCATCATCGACTTCTGATGCTCTGAAAGCTGTGGTCTGTCTTTGTCTACGAAGGCAAGTGAATCATATGTCACCTGCGGACGCTTCATCAGCTCCATTACCGATATGCCGTTTTTCACCGGCGTCGATCCCACTGATTCGAGATACTCGTTTATTTCTTCAGGTTTTATGATGGTCCTTGACAGTCTCTCCGTTTCTGCAGCAACGACTTCTTTTTTCTTTAAAAATTTATCATATCTGTCTTTTTTTACTAATCCGACCTCATATCCACGCTCTGTCAGACGCAGATCTGCGTTGTCCTGCCTCAGAACCAGCCTATATTCCGCTCTGCTGGTCATAATTCTGTAAGGTTCATTAGTACCTTTAGTCACGAGATCGTCGATGAGAACGCCAATATAAGCCTCGCTTCT
>CAKQNZ010000079.1 GCA_934255435.1 uncultured Clostridia bacterium
AGGGGCAATGAGCGCATTTGTCAGCAATTTCGTGTTCGGACAGGGACCGTGGACGCCGTGGCAGATGTTTGCGTTCGGCATCGCAGGATTTCTTGCAGGCGTGCTGTCAGGCAAAGGTCCTTTCAAACCTGAGGTCAGGCTGCCGGAGACGATGAAGTGCAGAGGTCTCATCGCTACGATACTCAAAAGACTGCCACTTTCCATATGCGGGTTCCTCATGATAATCCTTATCGTAGGACCATTGCTTGATACATGCACGCTGTTCACAATGACAGAAACTGTGAATAAACAGTCGGCAGCGGCAGTATATCTGGCAGGACTTTTTCCGGTGAATATAATACATGGTGCTGCTGTCTTCCTGACGCTGTTTTTCCTGGCCGTACCTATAATAGAGAAACTGGACAGGATAAAGATAAAATATGGCATGACAGGGACCAGCGTCAGGTAAGGACAGGGTGATGATATGAGATTCGACAGTTATCATCCGGCTGTAAATCTGATATATTTCGCTGCAGCCATAGCAGGCACGGTGATGTTCGACCATCCGGTGTATGCAGTGATATCCTATGCGTCAGCCTTTATATGTTCCGTTGAACTGGGAGGAAGGCGCTGCCTTGTGTTCGATCTGTGGCTGATACCATGTATCGCAGCTTATACAGCCGTCTATTCATATTACAATCATTTCGGAATCACTGTACTGAGTGAGAACATCATTGGCAACAGCATCACGCTGGAATCTGTCGTATACGGGCTGGAAAGAGGCGTGAGCGCAGCTGCGGTGCTGATGTTCATATCCTGCCTGTTTTCAGTGTTTTCATCGGACAAGGTGGTTTATCTTTTCGGCAGGATATCGCCGAAGCTGTCGCTGATGCTTTCTGTGGTCCTGAGGACAGTACCCAGGGTGAAGAAACGTATCCGCATCACGGATACAGCACGCAGGGGCATAGGAAAAGGTGCATCCTGCGGCAGTATATCGGAACGTATCGTCAATGGGGCAAGGACGGTTTCGTCAGTGATCACATGGCTTCTTGACAGTTTCATGGACAGTTCGGTTTCTATGAAAAGCCGGGGCTACACGCTCAGAGGCAGGACGGCATTTTCCATATACAGGTTCGACAATCGTGACAGAGCCTTCGTCGTAGTGATGTTCGTCTGCATCATCGCAACAGCTGCTGCATCCGTGCTTGACCAGACGCACATATACTATGATCCGGAGATCATCATGAACAGGATAACTCCGGTCTCGTATGTTTTTTATGCAGCATATGCACTGATGCTGATACTGCCGACAGCGCTGCAGACGGCAGGAGAGCTCAGTTTCAGAAAACAGTCGCAAAGAGATATATAAGTCAGATCGTACAGCAGGACAAAGCCTGCCGCACCAGTGAAATGGCAAGCGGCAGGTTTTTTCGTGGCGCAGATGAATAGCAGGGCAGGGAAAAACGGAATATCGTTATAGAATATATTGACATAAAAAGAAAAAAATGCTAAAATACAACTAATACAGACATGGGAAGATAATGATAAAGATCCGGATCGGAGAAACAATGATAAGAAGAAAAGATTCGGTATCGAAAGATACTCTGAAACGTCTGGCTGCTGTGGCGGTGGCAGTTGTCATAGCAGCAGGAGCAGCGGTATCAGGGATTTGCAGCACAGATGTATATGCTGTGAAGGCTGCAGACGGTGAGGAGACAAGCGAGAAGCAGGAAACATCCGCGAAGGAAGATGAACAAAAGGCAGAAACAGATAAAACAAGCCTTGTGACGGAAGATGCGGCGGCAGACGGAGTGGTGCCGGATAAGATAGATATATCCGGCAGCGACAGCACATCGAAAAAAGAACTGTCACAGGTGGAAAAGAACGACGGTGTAGTACTGTTTGCAGGCAGCAGCACAGCGCTGCAGCCTCAGACATCCCCGTCACCGGCGAAAGACAAGGTGAAGCTCAGTTACAGCAGGCTGGTGCGCTACGAAGGATATTCCACACACTATTTCAAGGTGAAATATGACGGAAAGACGAAACTGGCGTACTGCGTCCAGCCTAAATTGAAATCACCGCCGCAGGGGACGAAGACCGCAGTGAAATACGACAGCAAACTTATGGCAAAGGCACTGTATTATTCATACGGTTATCCTGGCTACGACAAAAGGACCAAGGCATACGTCTCGAAAAAAGACGCCGATGATTACAGCGATGACTACGGGGCGTACGCCCTTTCCCATATGGTGCTGAGCTATATCTACGATAAAAAAAGTTCAGGTTCGGACGCTTTCACAGGAGTAAGCTCGAAGACAAAGAAACTCGTGAAATCACTGACAGAAAACATCGAGAAAAAATGGCCGGAGCCGCCTTCGGATGCATCGCTTTCTCTGAGCAGGACAAACCTCACAGCAGTGTGGGACAGCAGCAGTAAGATGCAGAAGACGCCATCGGTGAAGCTGAAAGGTCACAGTGACAACAGGATAAATCTCAGTGTGCCGAAAAACTGCACGCTGGTCAGGACTGCAGACGGCAAAACGAAAAGCTATGCAGCAGGAAACAGTACCACTAAGACTGTGAAGGTTTTTTCCGGTGACAGTTTCTATTTCACTGCACCGGCATCGGTCAAAGGCAGATACAAGTCTCCGAAGATGGAAGGAGTGCTGTCCACATTCCAGCCGTATCTGATAAAAGTTTCCGGGAAGCAGGACATAGTCTTCTGCGGTGTCGGAGCCACATCATCGGTATCGCTGCAGATAAACTGGGTGCAGACAGGCGGGTTTAAGCTGGTGAAAAAGTCCTCAGATCCTGATATCACAAAGGGGATCGCCTGCTACTCGCTTAAAGGTGCACAGTACGGGGTATACGACAGTAAAACAGACAAGCTCGTCAGCAAAATAACCACAGATGAGAATGGCTGCGGTGAAGCTGCAGGACTTGCGCCAGGAGATTATTACTTAAAGGAGATATCGGCGCCTGAAGGATACGTGAAGGCTGAAAAACAGTATAATGTGACCATATCTGACAAGATGGTGAGCAAAGAGGTCAGCGACAGACCGAAGGTATCGAAGGCAGGTATTATTGTCGAGAAGAAAGACAGGGAGACCGGCAATCACGATGTGGCGTATGGAGCGAGCCTTGAAGGAGCAGAGTACACTGTCAGATATTATGGCGGATACTACGGGTCAGTCGGTGAACTGAAAGACGTCAAGCATGTCAGATCCTGGGTGCTGAAGACAGATAAAAACGGTCGTGCCAGCCTGGACAAGGAGCATTTCGTGTCAGGCGACGATTTCTACAGCAATGGGTCAGGAGATGCGGTGCTGCCCCTTGGAACGATAACTGTTCAGGAAAGCAAAGCACCGGAAGGATATCAGGCAGGCGATGAGATATTCCTCAGGAAGATAACAGAAGACAAAGATACAGAAGAAGTCGGCGCCGTCAAGACTGCTGTGCATAAGGAACAGATCAAACGAGGCGATGTGGCTCTCACGAAGATACACGGAGGTACAGGTGCGAAGCTTTCCGGTATACTGTTCGAGATAACTTCAGAGGACACAGGCGAGACTATAACGGTGAAGACAGATGAAAAGGGCAGACTGACAACTGTGTCAGGCAGTTTCATAGGCAGGAAAGACAAGGGAGCGGCAAAGGACAGCACCAGAGGTGCGCTGCCTTACGGCAGCTATGTAATGGATGAACTTAGATGCGACGGCAATAAAGGTCTTCAGCTTGTCACCGGCCTGAAGTTCACGATAAAAGAAGATATGAAGACAGTGGATCTTGGCGAGATCATCGACAGCGAACTTTCTATAGGTACCAGTGTCTCAGACGACAGGGATGGAGACAGGATCGCATCACCGGGGCGTGATGTATCCATAACAGATCGTGTCACATACAAGGGTCTTGAAAAAGGCAGGGAGTACGAGATAGAAGGCGTGCTGATGGACAGGGAGAAAGGAAAACCATTCCTTTCAGGAGGAAAGACAGTGAAAGTCAGGAAGAAATTCACGGCTTCAGGGAGAAACGGCACTGTGGATGTGAAGTTCACCTTCGACGGCAGCGATGCAGCAGGAAAGAATCTTGTTGTATTTGAAACTCTCTATGACAACGGCAAAGTGGCAGCGGAGCATAAGGACATAAACTGTGTGGAGCAGACCATAACTATGGACAGGAATGGATCGTCGGCTGATACGGGAGATGTGTTCCCGTGGATAGCTGCAGCAGTGCTCATAGTATCGGCAGCAGCCTGCATGCTGATCGCTTTGCTTCGCCGCAGGCAGACGCACAGATGAGTAAACATGGTATTCCAGGACAGACCAGATGACGTGCCTTCATAATGATATTTATCTGCTGAAAAAAGGTGCAAATATTCAGACATGAATTTATTGCTTATATACTCAGACAGTGGTATAATGATATCAATGCTAACAAAAATAATAGGAGGTCTGATTATGAAAGGCTACACAAGCGAAACTATCAGAAACGTTGCACTGGTTGGACACGGCGGATGCGGTAAGACTACATTTCTGGAATCTGCCCTTCTGGCTACAGGTGTTATTGACAGACTGGGAAAAGTCGAAGACGGCAATACCGTTTCCGATTATGACAAAATGGAGATCGAAAAAGGTTTCTCAATAAACACCTCCATCGTTCCGGTAGAATGGAAAGACAGCAAGATCAACTTTATCGACACACCGGGATATTTCGATTTTATCGGAGAAGTGAATGCAGCACTCAGAGCTTCTGAAGCAGCAGTCATCCTGGTAGACGCCGGTGCAGGTATTCAGGTAGGTACAGAGCAGGCATGGAAGGCCTGCGAACGCTATAAAATGCCTCGATTCATCGTAATAAACAAGAGAGACAAGGACGAATTCGATTTTTACAAGACCTTTAACAAGCTCAAAGCCAAGTTCGGAGAGACGCTGATCCCGTTCAGCTGGCCGCTGTCTGCAGAGATCGACGAGGAGCTGAAGGAAGCTATTGCCATGACAGACGATCTTCTGATGGAAAAGTACTTCAACGGAGACGATTTCAGCGATGAAGAGATCAAGAAGGGACTGGTCAAAGGTATTTCCGAAGGAGGTATCGTGCCGGTATGCTCGTCAGCATTCTCGCTGGGACACGGTATCGAAGGTCTGCTGGATCTTCTGGTAACATATGTACCGACTCCGCTGCAGCACGGACCGTACAAGGGATTCAATGATAATAATGAGCCGGTTGAAAGACTCTGTGTAGTTGATGCTGCACCGTCAGCATTCGTGTTCAAGACCATCGTTGACCCGTTCGTGGGCAAGATCTCAGTCATGAAAGTAGTAACAGGCAAGCTGACCTCCGGTATGGAGATCCTCAACGAGAGGACAGGCAAAACAGAAAAACTGGGCAAGCTGTTCTTCCTCCGTGGCAAAGAACAGCAGGAGCTCGACTATGCAGAAGCCGGCGATATCGTAGCTGTTGCTAAACTGCAGCATACACTGTCAGGCGATACGCTCTGTGACAAGAATGATATAATACGTTATCTCCCTCTGGATTATCCGTCGCCGTCACTTTATGTGGCTATCGAAGCGGTGGACAAGAAAGACGAGGACAAGATATTCTCAGGTCTGACAAGACTAAGGGAGGAAGATCCGTCGTTCGTTGTAGAAAGAAACGACGAAACACATCAGACTCTCCTGGGAGGACAGGGTGAGATGCAGCTGAACATCGTTATGGCTAAGCTCAAAGACCGTTTCGGTGTATCAGTGAAGACTGTACCTCAGAAGATAGCCTACAGAGAGACCATCAAAGGCACTTCAGATGTACAGGGCAAGCACAAGAAGCAGTCAGGCGGAGCAGGGCAGTATGGTGATGTACATATCAGATTCTCGCCTTCACAGGAGGAATTCGAATTCTCAGAAGAGCTGTTCGGAGGATCCATCCCTAAGAACTATGTTCCTGCCATCGAAAAGGGACTCAGAGAATCAATGGAAAAAGGACCTCTCGCAGGCTGCAAGGTAGTGAATATCAAAGCTGTTTTATACGACGGTTCATATCATGATGTAGACTCCAACGAAATGGCGTTCAAGATCGCTGCATCGCTGGCATTCAAGAAAGGTATCGCAGAAGCAAAACCTTGTCTTCTGGAGCCTGTGATGAAACTTGAAATAATCGTTCCTGACGATCATATGGGTGACGTAATGGGCGATATGAACAAGAGAAGAGGCAAGATTCTCGGAATGGAACCGGCAGAAGGCGGCGGTCAGAAGCTTATAGCAGAGGCACCGCAGGCTGAACTGTTCGACTATGCTATAGTCCTCAGATCGATGACTCAGGCAAGAGGAAGCTTTACAATGAAATTTGAAAGATACGAAGAGGTTCCTGCACAGATAGCTCAGAAGATAATAGCAGCTCATCAGGCGGAACAGGAATCGAACAAATAAGTTTTTGCTTTTTTGATATCAACTAATTTAACGCAGAAAGAGATCAAGTCCGTTACGGACCTGGTCTCTTTCTGTGTGACAGGAGAGTATATGGCAAGAAAATCAAACAAAACAGTATTCGTATGCCAGGAATGTGGATACGAAAGTGCAAAGTGGATGGGGCAGTGCATATGCGGTGCGTGGAATTCCATGGTGGAGGAGAAAGTCGTAGATGTGAATCAGACAGACAAGCGGCGGAGAGCTTCAGTGACTTCATCTTCATCAGGCACAGTAAGAGCCGGCAGACCATCTAAGCTTGCTGATGTGAAGTCCGGCGAGAAGGCACGTATAGATACCGGTATAGGCGAGTTGAACCGTGTACTTGGAGGAGGCCTCGTCGAGGGGTCGCTGACGCTGATATCAGGTGAACCTGGCATAGGCAAATCTACTATAATCATACAGGCAGCGTCACATATAGCTGCCGAAAAAGGTGTCGTCCTCTATGTATCAGGGGAAGAATCCGAGGAACAGATAAAGATGCGGGCAGACAGGGTGTGCGGCAGACTTTCAGACAGCCTGTTCATACTGGCAGAAACGAACATGGAGAATATAGCTGCAGTATGCGAGACACTGAAACCTGTATTCCTGATAATAGACTCGATACAGACGATGTATACTTCCGAGCTGGATTCAGCGCCCGGCAGCGTTTCCCAGGTGAGGACCTGCGGCAATGAACTGATGCGTATAGGTAAAGTGAATAATATCCCTGTCTTCATCGTCGCACACGTTACAAAAAGCGGAGACCTGGCAGGTCCGAGGATAGTGGAGCACATGGTGGACTGCGTGCTGAGTTTCACCGGCGAACGGAGCCATGAAATGAGGATCCTCCGTGCTCAGAAGAACAGATTCGGCACCACCAGCGAGATAGGTGCTTTCGAAATGGCAGAGGAGGGCCTTATCGAGATCGAGAACCTTTCAGGGACACTGCTGGAGGAAATGGGTACCGGCAGCGACGGAGCTGTAGCTACAGCAGTATATGAAGGCACAAGACCTCTAATACTGGAAGTGCAGGCTCTGACTTCACCTGCAAATGCAGGATTTGCCAGAAGGACTGCCCTTGGTATAGACAGTCAGAGGCTGAACATGATAATCGCAGTCCTTGAACGCAAGATGGAGATATCGCTGCTGGATCAGGATGTATATGTCAATATCGTCGGCGGCATAAGACCAGAGGGGACATATACAGATATGGCGGTAGCTGCAGCTATCTACTCTTCATTCAGAGGGATGCCTTTTGGCAGCCGTGTGCTGCTGATAGGAGAAATAGGTCTGACAGGTGATCTGCGTGGCGTACAGCACAGTGAAAAGATACTTAAAGAGGCATCACGTATGGGATTCGAACGTATCGTGCTGCCGATAAAGAATGCAGAACGGCTCAAGAAACCGCTGGCAGAAATAAACGGAGCCCGCCGTGCGAACGGCGAAACTCCGCTGAATCTCGTAGGTCTCAAAAATATAGCCGGTATGCAGAAACTGCTGTGATATGGCTCACAGTCTGTGGAACTCAGGCTTTCTCTGTCTGAAAGTGCTGTAGTATCTGAAGCCCAGCTCTCTGGCAAAGCTGACAGCATCATCAAAGTGGTATCTGTAATGGCGTGGCTCATGGGCATCTGAGCCGAAAGTCAGGATCTCACCGCCGATCTCCAGATACCGTTTCAGGATAGAAGGGCGGGGCAGCCACATATCTGTGCCGTACTTGAAACTGGAAGTATTTATTTCGAGGCCCTTGTCGTTTTCGACCGCAAGCCTAAGTATAGAATCTATGATATCGCTGACGCCACTGTAGTCGCATATCTCACCGAGATATCTGTCAGGCAGACTGAGGTGTCCCAGTATATCATAGTTTTTATATTTTTTGAGACAGTCATATACATAAGTGTAGAATTCTTCGATGAAAGCCATCCTGTCAGTCTGGCTGAAGTCGAATGTATGCAGCTCCAGGTCGTGGAGGCAGTGGAAAGAACCTATGATGAAGTCATAGTCGAATCCGCATACAGCCTTTTCTGCAGCCTCGAACTGACCTTCCATGATACCTATTTCAAGTCCCGCCAGGATGTCCATACGGTTTGAATACTTCTCCTGCTGAGATGTCAGTGCCTTGTGGTATGCTGCAAAATCAGGCAGGAATGGGAAATCGGGATCAGGATACCCTGGATCGTAATGGTCGGTCACAGCTATAGTGCGTATGCCTGAATGGTATGCAGCATCCATCATGTCCTCCATTGATATATCGCAGTCATCTGAAAAACCTGTATGTGTGTGCATGTCGCAGTCAGGCATACTGCTGCCGGATGCCTGCCCATATATGC
>CAKQNZ010000080.1 GCA_934255435.1 uncultured Clostridia bacterium
CTGAAAGGCTCTTGAGATCATCTTTGACGCTGGCCTCGTAATCTGCCTTGACTTTGCTTATGCTCTTTATGTTCTTGCTGAGCATCGAGTCTATCTCTTTTTTAGCTGTCACGATGTCTTTTGCACCGCTCCTCAGATCCTTTGCAGATGTCCTGAGATCATCTCTCAGTGCAGTCTGCTTTGCAATGGATGTATTGAGCTGAGTCACCACCGAGGATATCGCCGGTTTCAGGTCAGGATATTTTTCACCCAGTGCATTGAGCGTATCTCTCATGTCTGTATACTGCTTTATTATCTTGTCGGCGCTGTCAGCCACAGTTTCGAGTGTGCCGGCAACAGCCTCCACATCCCCTGCTGATTTTGCAAAGGCAGTATCTATCACCTGAGACATCTGTTTGTAGTAGTTTATACCTGACTCCAGAACTTTGTTTATGCCACTGGTAGTGCCTGATATGGTTTTGTTTATACCTTTGAAAGTCTTCTGTATATCGCTGATGGAATCGGAACTTCCCGAGGACTGCTTGTTCACGTAACTCAGAAATTCCGATGTCGAGCCTGTCACTTTTTCGATGGAATCAGTCATGCCTGAGAAGGAGTCCATCGTTCCTGCCGCAGATGACAGGCTATTGGACATATGATTCAGGTTTACTATCAGATTCGATACGATGGACTCTGCATCGTCAACGTCGGTCATGTTGGACACAGACTCCAGCACCGTGAGCGCAGTGTCTGCCACAGTAGCGATGAACATCTCGTTTATCTGGTTCTGTATGGCTGAAGCGCCCTTTTCTGTTACTTTAGGAGCTATGGCGCTGTCCTTGGCGTTGCAGTAGTAGTGTATCTTTGCTTTTTCGATTTTGTTGTCTTCCGAAAAAATGCTCATCATGTTCCGGCTGAAGTCCTCCGGTATCACGATAGCCGCATAGTAGTCGCTGGATTTCACGCCGTTTATGGCGTTGTCCTTGCTGGTGAAGACCCATTCCATCTGTGTGTTTTCATGGAGCGAGGAAAGGACTCTCTCGCCTATGTTCACCTCCAGAGGTATCAGGCTGCCTGTATAGCCTTCGTCCACACTGGCTACCGCCACCTTCAGGTTGTCCGTGTTCTTGTACGGGTCCCAGCTGGCAGCTATATTGAACCATGCGTAAAGACATGGTACTACGGTGATACCCATTATGACGATAAGAGCTATGACGTTATTTTTGATGCGTTTCGCATCTCTTATGAATATCTGCCATATGTTTCTCATTTGTCACGCTCCTCCTCGATGATATGGAAAAAGTCTTCCGGACTCACGTTTTCAGCTTCAAACTGTTCTTCTATCCTGTCATGGGCGTATTCGATACATATCAGATATGCCGACAGCAGTATAAGCGACACGATCCAGAGTACCAGGAACACCATCCGTGCCTTTGTGAAAAGCATCAGCAGCAGGAATATCAGCGGTATCGCTATTATCAGTATGAAGCCCTGCTTTATCAGCCTCGGATAATGTTTCTCGAATCCTGCAGATCTCTTCAGTATCTGTTCTTTTGCATATTCATCTCTCATCATGACCTTTGTCATAGTCTTCAGCCTCGAATCACCGGACGGAACCGTTGCAGTCTCGCACAGCATCATCTCGGTATCTGCAAGACGATTATCGAACATATGATTGAGATTCATCAGCAGCGGACGTATCACAACGCCCAGCAGCAGAGCCAGTCCTGCGTACACCATCAGCGTCAGCATATCCTTGATATAGAACGTGCCGTATATGCCCGCAAGGCTTTCACGCATGGCGTCTATGCCGTAGTAGAACGGCATCAGCGGACAGAGTTTCTGGAAAAATCCCGGCATCATTTCAATAGGGTATGTGCCTGACGAACCCGGTATCTGCAGTATTATCAGGATAACGGCAACGGCCTTGCCTATATGTTTCAGTGTGATAGCCAAGGCGTATATTATATTGACATACACGAAAGAGCACCACAGCCCTGCCAACATGAACGGCACCGGACTGGCACACTTCACGCCCAGTATCAGCAGGTCGCCCAGGCAGACTATGAAGCCCTGCACTAAAGCTGCCGCAACGAACAGCAGCCATCTTCCGAAGTATGCACAGGTCGGAGACACCTTGTGTCCCAGACCTTCCCGGTCCACTTCCTGCTTCAGGATGGATACCAATATCAGTCCGCCTACCCATATAGCCAGGTTCGTATAGAACGGCGCCATTCCCGAACCGTAATTATCTACATTATAAAGAGTCTTTGATTCTATCAGCACAGGCGATGACATGAAATTTGCGATAGCCTTGCTGTCAAGACCTTCCAGGGAAAGCAGCTCCCTGTATATCTTTGAACTTTTTATCGCCTGTATATCATTTATCACGCCTTCCAGCTGTCCGTCCACAGACTCCAGGATCTTTCCTGTCTCGCCAAGAGCCGAAGCGCTGGTATCAAGTCCTGTGCCAAGCTGATCCAGCACGTTCCTGACCTGTGATGTCACAGGAACTATGCCTTCAAGAGTCGATGACAGCCTGCCGCTGAGAGTTGCCAGATCATCAAGGGACTGGCTTGCCTGCGGCAGCAGATCTTTCTCGATATCGTTCCTGTAGCCGAGAAGGGATTTTCTGTTCTGAGCTGTTATATTTTCCAGCTGTTTTCTCGTATCCGATGCAGTCTGTGCAGCATTTTTTATCGCTGCATTGCCGCTGCTGAGCGATCCTGTCAGAGCCTTCAGTGATGCATTCTGAGCCTTGAGACGTGCGATCTCCTGGCTTATCTGCTGAGCAAGCTGCGAGTCGCTGCCGATCTGATCATGTATCGCCTCCAGCTCCTTGAGCAGCTGTTCATTTTTGTCCAGCAGAGCTGAGATCGAATCCAGATCGCTGCCTATCACCGTGGTGGTCTGCTGCACTTTCGTTTCGAATTTGCCAAGTTTCGACGAGGCTGATACTGTTATGCTGTTCAGCAGCACATCTGCCTCTGAAAGGCTCTGGGAGCACTGCCCTGAAAATTCACCCAGGGATTTCCTGCTTTTTTTCAGAAGTTTCGATGTGTCCTTCAGAGCTGCCGAAGATGTGTCAGCTGCATCATCGACTTTGTCGAGAGCTGCCTTCGTATCCTTTATAGCCGCATGTGAACTGGCGGCTGTTTTCTGGAAATTGTTCAGGACGTCCTGATATTCCTGAAGATTGGCTCTCACGGCCGTTATGTCCTCCGCAAGCTCCCAGTCCGCCTTGTTTATACCGTCAGCCAGCTTGTCAGCAGTGCTGCTGACCATTCCTGCAATGGCTTCCGAAGCCACTGACGAAAATGTATCGTTTATCTCATTCTGTATCGTGGTGGCTCCTGTGTCGGTTATCTTCGGAGCAATGGCATTTTTCTTTTCGTTTATATAGTAATCCAGCTCGGGTTTGCAGACTTTGCCCGAAAGTATGCTCAGCAGAGATTTGCTGAAATCATCCGGTATCACAATGGCTGCATAGTAGTCGCCGGCTTTCACGCCTTCTATCGCTTCATCCTCACCGGTGAAGGTCCATCCAAGCTGATCGTTTTTCCTGAGTTTTTCTATTATCGAATCCCCTGCATTTATGTCTATGGCACCCTTGACCGAACCGGTGTCGTTATTAACTACAGCCACCTTGATCCCCTTTGTATTCCCGTAGGGATCCATGTTTGCCGCTATGTTGAACCAGGCGTACAGTGACGGCAGCAGGCATACGCCTATCATTACGATGGCCGCCGCCCGGTTGAATGCTACCCGTCTTATATCGCGTCTGAAAATACGGAATGCTGTCCGCATAAAATCCTCCAAGTCTTTAAATCAACTGCTTATACTGCATATATTTTCAAAATCTTCATCTTTACTATTCTATAGTATTTTGACTTTTTTGTCTACATACAGAACAGATTTGCTGCACAACGTGATACAGTCTGCAAAACATCATGGCAGAAGTCCTTTTCTGACTGAAGTTTTCCTGTTCTACAGCAAAATATGTCTGAAAAAGCGCTTTTTTGTCCTATTCGGTATTGTGCTATTCATTGAACAGTTGTACAATTATATAAATAATCTGTTTGTTTTACTGCGTATGCACCGTCATATGCCCGATGAAGACATATGCGTCATATACGCCGGGGAATGAAAGGAGAAGAGTCTATGAACAGACCAGGAAGAAGTTACAGCAAACGACGCAGTAGAGCGGGGTGTATACTTATGACACTCGTTATGCTGTTTTCACTATGGGGAGGAATGTCGATCTCCACAGGCGAAGTCCATGCAGCCGGGGATTACGACAGCATCATGGATCCGGCTCTGCCTGAGGGTTATGATGAAAACGACAGCACCAACCCTTATACCAACGACAACCAGAAATTCCTGCTTGCCGAAAACAACGAGCTGATGCTCTACACATCATGGAATGTGAACAAGAGTTCAAAAAACAAATGGATATCCATGACAGACAACTACAGCAACGGCAAGAGCATGAAGCTTGCAAAGGACAGCGCCACCGACAAGGCTGGCTGGGACAGCGTCATCGGAGATACGAGCGCTTCAAGTCCTTCCCTCAACTATCAGGACAGCGTCGCCTTCGACCCCAGCGGCACAGGCCGCAAGGACCATGTGGCCTTCGTCGGCTGGCGCAGCGGACACAACTATCTGTGGGTCTATGACACAGTGAACAGAAAAGCCAGCGCAGAGTTCCAGCTCCCCGGCAGTTTCTCCGGAGGGGATCTCAATGATTTCAACTACCTGACGTCCAGGAACTTCTACACTATCACAGCCGGAGACTACAATGACGACGGCAAGGATACCATAGTCGTGTACGACCCTGCCAACGGCAGCAGCTTCAGTGTGATGGAATACCGCTACAGCAGCAGCAGTTTTACAAGACTGGGTTCATCCCAGCGCATGCTCCACAGCGTATACTGCAGCCAGTCCGGCATAGCAAGCGTCGACAAGATACAGAACAAGCTGGGCTGCTCCCTCACTACAGGTGACTTTGACGGCGACGGCGTGGACGATCTCGGAGTCATATCATACGGCCAGGAATATGATGGCAAGTCGAGTTTTTCAGACCACAGGCTTTATGCACCTATGGTCGCTGCAGTCTTCGGAGACGACCAGGACAAAAACAGCAGTGGCTCTGACTGGTCCGTCGTATCCAGCGGACATATGCAGACTACTTTTGCAGAGATCAACAAAAGCAGAGAGACCATCAGCGATGAAGGCTGCGATACATATGAATCCATGCGTTCACCGTCCATCAGCGCCGGAGACGTGGATGGCAACGGACTTGACGAGCTGGTATTCTCAGGATTCTACAGCAAGATCAAGGACACCGGATCCGCTGCATCATACCACAAGGAAATAGACTACAGTAAACTCACTGCCGGTGCAGTATCAGCAGACAGGAAGTCCATAAACATCGCAGGCAACACGCTGAGCGCCAACGAATGGACGAAACATGCCGCAAGAAAGCATTCTTTCAAGGCGAGAGTACAGATTGCAACTGAATGTGTGGCAATCAACGGACAGTCTGCAGAGGAGACAGTTTTCATAAACGGTACATTCTATCAGTTCACAGGAAACGGATTCGGCAAGATAAGCACATCGGAAAACTACTTTGACGGCGACGACGGCTATATAGGTCCCAGTGCAACAGCCGCATCTGCCGTGACAGACGTGGTTTCAGGCGTTTTCGACGGCAACAGCCAGGGACGTGAACAGGTGATGTTCGTCATTGCCCAGCGTGAATGGGGCGCCGCAAGCGGCAACGATGTATATGTCACACTGGGAGCCATGGGCGGCAGCGACTATGATGACACCAATACTGCAAAGAAATACTACACCAGCAATATAGACGGCGATCATTACTCGCTTTCCAACAAGGGCGACGATACCGACCAGTATCTGAACCTGTGTCTCGCAGCAGCAGACAACGACCAGGACGGGCTTCTGGGCAGCTACCACGACAAGAAGTGCATATACAACGACCCTAAGACAGCAGCTGTCCTTCAGGGCAGCCCGCTCTTCGGAGATATAGATGATATCGGCGGATATGACGATTCCGGCGAAACGTCATATTCACTTTCCACGACATATGAAAAAGGCACCACTTCAGGAGACAGCGTTTCCTTCGGAGCAGGTTTCGCTGCGAATGTAGAGTTTTCGCTGGGAGCAAGCTTTGATGCAGAGATCAAACTGGGCTACTCCCTCGACTGGAACAAATCCTTCGAAAACTCAACAGCTACCACATACACCACCTCCTTCAGCGCACAGACACAGGATCAGGTCATAGTCAGCCGTATCCCGGTAACAGTCTATAACTATGATCTTTACAAGGCTGACGGTACGAAACAGGAATACGGTTACGCAGTGTCAGTGCCGGGCAAACCGGTCTACTACCAGATGGGGATAGACGAGTACAATGAGTTTGTGGATGAGTACAACAAACACGTGGACAAGGTCAGCACATCAAAAGCACCTGTAAAATTAAAAAAGATAAACAAAGATTCCATAGACAGCTCCGGCAAATACGATCTGCCGTCTGACAACACAGGCAATCCGCAGAACTATTTCTCAAGCTGGGCACAGGCCGGTGAAGGTGCTACGACGCTGAGCCAGAGCCCGCTGGCGCTTTCATACAATACAGGAAGCTCCACCAGCGAATGGAACAAGTCCGAATCCTCGACAAAATCTGTGGAGATGAGCCATGGGTTCTCATTCGAAGCAACAGTCCTTGCCGGCGGCGGATTCCTGGGCAACAACGCCAAGCTCGGAGGCTACACAAGCCTTGATTACATGCACACGAACGGCAGTTTCGAAACATCGACTAAAGAAAGCGGTGCTTCCGGAACTGTACAGAACATCAACGAAAGCAGCCTCATCAGCGCAGGACTCCCGAAAGCCGTTGTCCGTGCCTACGGATTCAACTGGGAATTCGGAACATGGAAAAGAGAGCTCACCACGACATCAGCTGACTACACGCCATTCTTCGGATACAGAGTATGGAATGTGACCATGCCTCCTGACCCTCCGGAAAATCTCGAAGCGGAAAACTCCGATACAGACGGCCTTCACAGCGTGGATCTGACGTGGGATGCGGTAGACAGCGACCTTGTTCTTGGTTACAACATCTACATAAAGGACGGCAGCGAATATACAAAGATCAACAAAGAGCTTGTCAAGGATACGAAATACACTGTAAGCGGCCTCGATACCAACACGGAATATATTTTCGTCGTGACTACAGAGGCATATACCGACATCACAGGCAAGGACAAGTCGAAGACAGCCAACAGCGTGTGGTCTGACGAAGCTTCCGTCAGGACTCCGAGACAGGGCTACCACATCATACTGACAACCGACAGAGGCGCAACGCTTAAAGCCACAGGCGGTGAAAAGAAAATAAACAGCGGCGATGAGATATTCGAGGGCGACGCAGTCAGCATAAAGGCTGAGGCCCGTGAAGGCTACACCATCACACAGATACTCCTGAAGAAGGCTGACGGCAGTGAACTGGATATCACCTCGACAGACGGCATGTTCAGCTTCGTTGTAAAGGGCGATACTGAAATAATCGTCAAGTCAAAGAAGAATGTCGTGGAAAGCGAGATAATCTACAGCGCAGGAGCAGGCGGCAGCATCGTGTCAGCTGTATCAGACGGTCACAGCTTCAAGTCCGGAGCCATGATCAGCGATGACGTCACACTTGAAGCAAAAGCAGACAAAGGATACGTACTCAAGGAATGGCAGATAAAAACAGGCAGCACCGTGCAGACAATAGCAGCCAACGGCAGCAGCACATATACCTTCGGACCTTTTGCAGCAAAACATGAGATAACAGCTGTCTTCATAGAAAAAGACGATCCTTCAGTAACAAGGACCATAAGCGTGGCCAGCAGCAATGGCGGCTCTATCAGGATAGCTGACAAAGACGGAAACATCTATAAACCTGAAAACGGCAAGGTGACAGTCAATGTAGGTACGGAGCTGAAGATCAGCGCCATGGCAGACCAGCACTACGTCCTGAGATCATGGACCGGAGACTTTGCATCAGTATCAAAGGAAACTACGACGATTTCCCACACGATATACGAAGACATGACCATAGGCGCAGAATTCTATGCACCTGTCAAGTACAAAGTATACTACGACGTCAACGACAGGAATTCCGGCAGCATCACCACTGACGTGAAACACGGCGGTTCCTATGTGGAAGATACCGAACTTGTATTCAAGGCAGTGCCTGAAAAGGGATACCGCCTGGAGTACTGGAAGGTCGTAAAAGGCAGCGATGAAAGCAAGGTAGAGACAAAAGAACTGAAACCGGAATACGAACTGAAGCTCAATGTGGAAGATACTACAAAAGTAACTGCATGTTTCAAAAAGATCGAAGAGTTCAAACTGACTCTGAAACCTTCCGACCACGGCACTGTCACAGCAGTCGATCAGAACAGCAAAGACCTCAAAGACGGCGATACTTTCTATTATGGAGACAAGCTGACCATCACATCTGAGCCGAAACAGTATCACGAGCTGAAAACGCTCAAAGTAAATGACAAGGAGGTCGCAAACTGCAGTGAAACAGTGGCATACAGCGACATCACTGCTGAGGCTGAATACCTGAGACTCCTCAGTGAAAATGGCAAAGCATGCCCTGACGTCGAAGTCAAGGTACAGCCGTTGTCACTGAAATACACAGGCAA
>CAKQNZ010000081.1 GCA_934255435.1 uncultured Clostridia bacterium
ATACAGATCTTCAAGAGTCTGCCCTTTCTTAATAGCGACTCCCCTTGTCTTTATATTTTTAAGCCGTTTTTTTACTGTATCAAGAGAGGCTTCAAGATATACTACTGTGCCGTTTTCTTTGAGATGCTCCATCGCTTTCTCATAATATACTGCACTGCCTCCTGTTGCTATCACAGTGCCACTGACTTTTAGACTGCATAGTACATCTTCCTCGATCTGTTTGAAGGCTGCCATACCGTCTTCATTTAATATCTGCTGCAGGCTTTTACCTGCACGCTGCTGTATCAGCAAATCTGTATCTATGAACTGCATGTTCAGCGATTTAGCCAGTACAACACCCGTTACACTTTTACCGCATGCAGGCATACCTGTAAGTATTATATTCCTGTTTTTTCTTTTCACCGTATCGTATCACTCCTTTATAAATTCTTCCGCATCGTCAAGTTCTTTTTCGGAAAATACTCTGACTCCTGCCGCTTCGAGAAGCTGAACAGCAAGCCCCTTCCCTTCTATGAGCCTGCCGCTGAAAGTCCCGTCATATATCTGATGGCTTCCGCAGGAAGGACTCTTTTCCTTGAAGATGGCGCAGCATACATCCTCTGCTGCCGCCAGACTGACTGCCTCACGTGCACCTGCCAGGTACTCGGCCGTGACATCCCTGCCGTCTCTCGTAACGATACGCTCTCCCTGCCGCTGTGCATCAGTGCGGGGCACAGGCAGTCCGCCATATACTTCCGGACACACCGGTACCAGCAAGCCTTCTGATTTCCATCTGAGAAATCTCGGATCTGTCTCTGTTTTGGATTTTCCATCGTAACGGACAGGATCTCCTCCGTAAAGGCACTGACTCACAAGTATTTTTTTCATTATATGCACCGACCTTTCAGCATACGGGAATGAACAGTATCACACGAAATTCTTCGTTATGTCCTGCCATGCCCGTATTTCAAAAAAACAGCCGTACAGAAATACATTATCTGTACGGCATGATATTATTCTGGTGATCCTGAAAGAAGACTTATGCTTCTTCAGTTTCTTCTGCCGGTGCTTCATCTGCTGCCGGCGGATCTATAGTTTCTCTGATGCTGAGGCTGATCCTCTTTCTGTCTTTGTCGATCTCCAGGATCTTGGCATTGACGATCTGACCTACTTCCAGTTCATCATTGATGTTGCCGACTCTCTTGTGAGCAACTTCTGAAATATGTACGAGACCATCGAGACCTGGTTCCAGCTCAACGAATGCACCATATTCCTTGATCTGGACTACTTTGCCTTCGATAACCTGTCCAACCTGGTAATTCTCGTCGATAACACTCCAAGGCTCAGGCTGGTTCTGCTTCAGACCCAGTGAAATCTTTCCTTTTTCTTCGTTCATCGAAAGAACCTTTACGTTTACTTTCTGTCCGATGCTGAGAACTTCCTGCGGGTGCTTTAACTTGCCCCATGAGATCTCTGAAATGTGAAGGAGTCCGTCGATCCCGCCGATATCTACGAATGCACCGTAGTCTGTGAATCTCATTACTGTACCTTCTACTACATCGTCTACGTTCAGGTTTTCCCAGATCTCAGCTACCAGCTTATCCTTTTCTTCGTTGAGGAAGAGTCTGTGTGAGAATACTGCTCTGTTTCTCTTCTGGTCAACTCTTGATACTCTTACTTCAAGAGTTTTGCCGATGAATTCATCTGCATTCTCCACATAGTGGTCTGAAAGCTGTGAAAGCGGAATGAAGCCTGATACTTCTTTGTAATCAGCTATAACGCCACCGTTCACTGTTCTGGTAACTTTGACTTCAAGAACTGATTTATCTTCAAGTGCCTTAACTATTTCATCCCAGTTAGCACTGATTTCCAGCTTTTTCTTTGAAAGCAGGATTCCACCTTCTCCATCGTCTGTCTTGATAACTTTAGCCTGTACTTCATCATCGACTTTGAAAGCATCCTGTAATGTCTGACCTTCCTCCAGAGTCACCTCTGAAGCAGGCAGGATACCGTCTTTCTTACATCCTAAATTAACGATAACTTCCTGGTCAGTAACCTGATGTACTTTTCCTGTGACGATCTCGCCACTTCTCGGCAATCTCAGGGACTTCTCGATCTCGTCCATAAGATCGTTCATGTTTAATTCATTGTTTTCAAGTGTCATATCACTCATGCTGGCAATAACCTCCTTAATAGTGCATTCAGGTGTCGATGCACCCGCTGCTATTCCTATTCTATTACATTTTTGCACTTCTTTCAACGGTAAATCTTCAATATTTTCAACAAAAAAGGCTCTGGAACAGTTTTTTTTCGCAATTTCGTATAATTTTTTAGTATTTGAACTGTTTTTGCCCCCGATAACGATCATGGCATCCGACTCTTTTGCAAGTTTCTCGCAGGCATCCTGTCTTTTTGAAGTGGCACTGCATATCGTATTGTTCACGATAAAATCTTTGTGCTGTTCTTCCAGTGCCTTTATGACCTCAGCAAGCATGCTTTCCTTTATCGTGGTCTGTGTCACTATGAAGAGTTCATCTTCATTTATCTGCATCGCTTCATCATACGAGCCGACTATTACCGCCGGTTTCCTGCACCAGCCTGATATACCCATCACTTCCGGATGCTCACTGTCTCCTACTATCACGACCTGCCTGCCGGTTTCATATACGAGATTATGTATCTTTGTTACAAAAGGACATGTGGCGTCTATCAGCTCTATATTTCTTTCTTCTGCTTCATCATAAAAAGACTTACCTTCTCCGTGGGATCTTATTATCACCCGGTCCCCGGTATCGACTTCGTCAAGAGAGTCTATTATCCTGACGCCTCTTTTTTCCAGATCTCCTGTGACACGTTCATTGTGTATCAATGGTCCCATGGAAAATATCCTGACGCCGGTGACCTCATCCGCTGCTTTTTCCGCTTTTTCGATGGCCTGTTTCACTCCGAAACAGAATCCTGCATTCTCAGCCCTTGTTATTTTTCTCATCTATTTTCTCCAGTTCTTTAAGATATCTGCCGAATGCAGCTTCACTGCCGTTTTCAGTCGGCATATAATATCTGACGCCTTCTTTGTAAAGATCGTCGGGCAGATACTGCTGTGTAACGTATCCACCATAATCGTGGGGATATTTATAACCCAGTCCTCTCCCCAGCTTGCCGGCGCCACCGTAATGTGAGTCCATCAGGTGCTTCGGTACGTCATCTGTTTTTCTGTGTTTCAGATCTGCCATAGCATTTTCAAGAGCCATATATGAAGCGTTGGATTTAGGACATGACGCCAGCAGCACAACTGCCTGTGCCAGATTTATCCGTGCCTCGGGGAATCCTACCATCTGAGCTGCCTGAACGCAAGCCGTCACTATTGAGATAGCGCTGGGATATGCCATGCCGACATCTTCGCTTGCCATCACCAGCAGACGCCGTCCTATCATCATCTCATCAGCACCTCCCTCTATCAGTCTGGCAAGGTAATGCACCGCTGCATGGGGATCGCTGCCTCTGACTGACTTCTGAAGTGCCGACAGCAGATTGTACTTGTCCTCGCTTTTGTCATAAAATGTCGTCTGCTGCTGCATAGCCTCTGCTACGATCTTCCTGTCGATGGTGCTGCCCTCTGAGATATTGTCCACGATGAAGCCAAGTGCATCAAGAGCGACACGGCAGTCTCCGTTGCTCATGTCCGCCAGTATCCTGAGAGCGTCTTCATCATAATTTACCCGGAGCCCGCCAAAACCTTTTTCACGGTCTGTTATGGTCCGTTTCAGGATCAGCGTCAGCTCATCTGTCGTCAGCCTTCTGAATTCATATATGTTCCTGACACGGCTGAGTATCGCATTGTTTATTGAAAAATACGGGTTTTCTGTCGTGCTGCCTATGAATTTTATCACGCCTTCCTCGATGGCTTTAAGCAGCGAGTCCTGCTGCAGCTTGTTCCATCTGTGTACCTCGTCAACATAAAGGCAGGTAGTCTCTTTAAGCAGACCGTGGAATCTGTCGGATGCATTCTGAAGGATCGTCTTCAGCTCCTTCGTTCCTGTTGTCGAAGCGTTTATCTCGACGAAACTGCTGTCTATCTCGCCTGCTATTATACGTGCCAGCGTAGTCTTGCCGGTCCCAGAAGGCCCGAAAAAAATAGCCGAGTCGAATGTTTTATTTTTTATTGAATTATAGAACAGAGACCCTTCGAACATGAAATGTGTCTGTCCGACGAAATCCTCCAGGCTGTCAGGTCTCATCCTTGTCGATAATGGTATCATTGCATCAGTCCTTGTATTGATTTGCTGCAGGTATCCTATCTGTACACAGGTGCGACGAAAGCTTTCGAAGGATCCTGCAGATTGCCAAGAGCTTTCTTCGCTTCATCTTTCGTATCATAGACTTTCCCTATTATCTTGTACATATCGTCCTGCTGTATTATTTTTGTATCTTTTTCACCGATAGCTGACGCTGCTGTATCCGCTGCTGCTTTGTTCGAATAACATCCGAACTGCAGTGCATAGCCTTTTATGCTGCCTTCGTTTTTTACCGGTGCTTCATCTTCGATCACCGCAGTTGTTTCAGTCTGTGCCCGGGTTTCACTGACCTGTCCGCTGTCTGTGTTTTTCTCCGTCTCCTGCTGTCTGCTCTGAGATGTTTTCTCCGAAGCCTGCGGAACGTAGTTTACCACCGGTTCGACGACGTATTTTGCTGTAGCATATCCGCATGCCACAGAAAGGCACAGTATCATGATGACAGGCGTGAAACTCGCCTTCACGTTCCTGCTGCTGCGTGGTATATGTCTTCTTCTTGAGTGTCTTCTATTATACATTTCAGTCTCCTTCTTTTCAAACAGTATATTCTATACTATTAAAACAAGGACGACTTTATGCCGGTTATTCGTAAAATGACTTCAAATCCACACGAAGTCAGCAGTCCTTATGATCTGCAGATATCATATATGTTTCTGTATGACCTGCATAGGTTATACCTTTGCCCGTATTCGGATGGAAATGGGAATAAACATTGTCGGCTGCAAAAGCTATGACAAGCACCACTGATACGACTGCGAGATATTTCATCTTTATCTTCCTGTATATATTGTCCAGCATCGGAGCTGCAAAATAAACGGTGAACATCGCACCTATACCGAATACGATAAGTCCCTCTGCACATACCCTGCCATTGATATTCAGAAGATATCCGCTGTAATCCCACCATTTCATGCCGTTTACGGTTTCAAGATACCATGCTGTCGTGTACTCGATGACTCCGCACAGGACCACTGCGCTGAAAAATTCATACACAGGCTTTGTGCGCAGTTTTTTCAGAAGCAGCAGTATCAATATACCTCCGGAGCCGTATATAGGCAGCCATGGTCCATGGAGCACACCTCTGTTGACAAATCCGCCCACCTGTACCATATGCAGACTGACTTCCCACAGCCATCCTATCAGGGAGAACGTGAAAAACATCAGTATAAGAGATGGTATGGAATAATTTCTTATATAGTATATATTGTCGAATCCTTTTCGTTTCTCATGTTCAGGTATCGTGAACAGACGCATAGGATATTTTATACCATCAACGGCATCTTTGAGTTTCTGGGCGTGTATACGCTGAGCCTTGACCTCTTCATATTCTTTTTCACCAGGTACGTTCACCAGAAGTATACCGAACCAGTTTTTGAGTATTCCCAGGAATCCATTGCTTACCCCTATCTCAGGCAGCGGTCTGTTTATTATCTCATCAAATTCTTTGTATGCTTCGTGCAGCGTTTCTCTGTCAGCTTTCTCGAAGAGATATCTGTCATTGAGTTTTTCTATGCCTTCGACAGACTTCGCCTTGCTTTCTTCCCTGACTCTGGCATAGTATTCTGCATATGTCATACTTTTGTACGGCGCCACGAAAAAGATCCCAAGCAGTCCCATCGTCAGTATCCTCAGAACATCCCATCCCAGGAACGACAGATTGAGTTTGAAGCATTCCCACTTGTGCCCCTGCATCATCCTTCTGGACAGAGTTATGGCTTCGTTCGCCTTCAGCGAAGGATTCTCCGCCATTATGTACGGTACAAGGAAATATGAATATAGTTTTATAACATATCCCACAACTGTCAGCATCCAGAGTGTTTCATACACCGTTTTCACAAGCATTGCCCAGAATGCTCTGCACATCTTTCTCGTCCTTATCAGAAACAGGAACCTGTGCATACCGACTTTGTCATATACTCTTGATTCAAGGAACATCCTTCTTGTGGTGACATGATATGCAGCTCTCAGGAAATATTTGACATACCAGTATATGCCGTAACTGAATATCATCAGTATCGCTATGGTTATATTTTTCGACCCGGTGAAGGACAGTATTGCGCCATATATGGATACCAGCACAGTACCGGATGCGAAATTGCTCACTATCTTGGAAAGGACTCCGCTTGTTCCTCCCAGATCAGGAAAAGACGCCGACAGCTTCTCAGCTTTTTTCTCCCGCTTTGCCTTTTCTTCTGCGGCATGCTGCGCGCCTTTTTCATCGTCTCCTGAAAGGAGATCTTCCAGTACCTGACTGAAGGATCCGCCTGCCGCTGCTCTGGTGCTGAGCTCTGAGTTCAGCATATTGCCTGCAAAGGCTATGCCCCTGTCCAGACTCATTTCCTGTGTATTCTCACTGTCCGGTGCCATAAGGTCCATGAAATCCATGGACGATGTGAACTCAAGTCCTATGAATGCCGAAATCAGACATATGCCTACTATCATCCAGTAATGTTTCTTCATCGCTTTTCTGGCACTGGTCTTTATCTCTTGCCTTGATATCATTCTTCTTCTCCTACTGCTTATTGAACTTTATCGTTATCGGACATATCTCTGCTATGGTCCCCACACGCATATCAGGTCCGAAAATACCTACTCCTGAAGTAACTATATTATGCATACCGTTTTTATTGAGATACCCGTATGAATTTTCCCATGCAAGTGCTGTGGTGAGATTCCCCGGGAACATCTGTCCGTCATGGGTATGTCCGCACAGATCCACATCCACGCCTGCAGACGACAGTTCTCCCAGCTCATCCGGCTCATGAGCTATGACGATGACGGGCTTCGAACTGTCCAGGCTTTCTATTATCTGCTCCGGAGTCTTTCTCTTACTGATACCCCTGCCCGGATGCTTTGAATCAGCTCTGCCGTATATGTATACGCTGTCATCTATGAGGACGCTGTCATCCTGCAGCAGTTTTATGCCTGCTTCATCAAGGAAAACATCCATCCTCGGATCACTCTCTTTTTTCTCTTTGCTTTTGAACGTGAATCCCGCCAGTATCTTTTCTTTTATGTCATGATTGCCGTAGCAGGCGTATACTCCGTACCTGCTTTTTATCTTTCTGAATGTCGCCACAAGCTTGTCCGGATCTTCAATGGCATCGTAATCATTGTCGAAAATATCTCCTGCTATGACAACTACATCAGGATCCTGAGCATTTATCTTCTTTACCATATTCGATATATGGTCTGTGCCTATACTGTATCCCATATGAAGATCAGCCACCAGCACGACCTTCATGGAGTCCAGTCTGCCTCCTGACTTGTCTACAGTGATGTCGTAGTCCGTCGTCCGTATGATCCCGGCGTTCACCATGCCGTATACGCCTATGACGGCGATGACTGCCATACAGACAGCACCGGATACCACGAACGTCCGTCTCGATCTCAGTTTCGTCTGTTCCAGCCCTTTCTTCCTGTATATGGTCTTCACGATAACTTTGATAAGGTCAGCTATCGCCACCACAAAGATTATATAAAGCAGGAATCCCAGCCAGTAGTTCTCGATGTGCTTGGCAAATCGGTGTAGCCCCTCTGGCAGATCCGCAAGTCCTGCCAGCATACTGAATGCTGCCAGTGCATACAGCGTTATGATCACTGCATGTACCCATTTTTTGTGGAAAAATCCGTGACAGGCTTTCAGCCACCTGATGAGCCATATAAGGATATATATATTCAGTGCTATATAAAACGGTGCTATCACGAATGCTAACATTGTCTCTCCTTTGCTGCGTCTTATTTTACATAATGTGGTTTATGTGAAAATACATACAAAAAAATTATAATACATGAACTAACATAATTCAAACAAAAATCCGCACCCTGATACAAGATGCGGACCCTTATTTCTTTTATGTATTTACGTTTGTATGCACTATGCTACGGTAGCTACTACCACCGACTTTATCGTGTGCATCCTGTTCTCAGCTTCATCGAACACTTTGGAATAACTGCTCCTGAATACTTCGTCGGTGACTTCACGTATATCATATCCCCGTTCCATCTGTTCCTTTGCCATTTTCGTCTCGAAATCATGGAATGACGGCAGGCAATGCATAAAAATTGCTGTTTCTTTTGCCATGCTCATCACACGTTTATTTACCTGATAATCTTTCAAAAGTTTAATTCGTGTTTCCCATACTTCATCCGGTTCCCCCATGGATACCCAGATATCTGTGTAAATAATATCTGCATTTGCAGCGCCTTCCTCCACATTTTCAGTCAGAGTCACCGTGCATCCGTTTTCTGTCGCAATTTCTCTGGCCTTTTCTACCAG
>CAKQNZ010000082.1 GCA_934255435.1 uncultured Clostridia bacterium
TGAGAAAGAAGAAGCTGAAGAGGAATCTGAGCAGACAAAGATGAAAATATAGCAGTGACCTGATCTTTAGACCGGGTATACCATTTAAGGAGAAGATATGAAACGTGTTTTTTCAGGCGTACAGCCGACAGGAAATATACATCTGGGAAATTATCTCGGAGCACTGAAGCAGTTCGTTGAGCTTCAGGAAGACAATGAATGCATATACTGTATAGTGGATCTCCACTCCATAACTGTGCCTCAGGACCCTAAGGAGCTGAGAAAACACATACTGGATGTGGCTGCACTTTACCTTTCCATAGGCGTGGATCCTAAGAAATCTACTGTTTTCGTACAGTCTGATGTCAGCGGTCACGCTGAGCTGTCATGGATACTGACGTGTAATTCATACACAGGAGAGCTTTCCAGGATGACTCAGTTCAAGGACAAGAGCAAAGGCAAAGAGTCGGCTCCGGCGGGCCTGTTCACATACCCGATCCTTATGGCTGCAGATATACTGCTTTATGACACGGATATCGTGCCTGTGGGCAACGACCAGAAGCAGCACATCGAGCTTTGCAGGGACATAGCTATAAGAGTGAACAACAAGTACGGTGATACTTTCGTCGTTCCTGACGGCAGATTCCTGAAGGCAGGAGCACGTATCATGGCTCTGGACGATCCTTCATCGAAAATGAGCAAGAGTGCTGAGAACATACACAGCAGGATCTCGCTGCTGGATGAAGACAGCAAGATAAAGAAGTCCATCATGAGAGCTACGACAGACTCAGACGGAGAAATCAGATTCGACCCTGAGAACAAGCCGGGAGTCAGCAATCTGCTGAACATATACAGCGCTCTGTCAGGACGCAGCATCGACGATATCGCTGCTGATTTCGCAGGACACGGATACGGCGACCTCAAGAAAGAGCTGGTGGAGATCACGAAGGAAGCACTGAAGCCTATAAAGCAGAACTTCAGCGAAATCAGAGAAAGTGACGAGCTTAAAGCCATACTCCGTGACGGAGCTGAAAAAGCCAATACCATAGCCGAAAAGACTCTGAAGAGGGTAAAAGACAATTTCGGACTGGGATTCTAAAAAAAACGAAATCATCACGAAAGCCTTTCTTTCCGCATAACATCGGGAGGAAGGGCTTTTTAGATCCAGTGATGATAATATAATACCGGCATCTCTGATCATATCAGAGATGCCGGTATATACAGATAGTTTACAGTTATTCTTAAAGTGTGCCTTTGACGGTCAGTATGCTGATTCCTGGCGTTGTCACCCATGTGCCTGTTTCGGTGTTCTGTTCGTATGTGGCTTCAGGAACTGTGATCTGTGATGGTATCGTTTTGAAAACGCCTGTTTCTGTGTCATAGGTGTAATCGGTCCCATTTTCAAGTATCCTGCCGTCAAGTGAAACTGTTATATCTGACAGTACAGGGTCGAATGTGTCTGTTATAGTGACATTGTCTGAAGCAACGGTTGCGGCACTGCCATGGTTCTGGATCGTGAAAGTATAGGTCACTTCGCCGTTTCCTGATACTACAGCCGGCTCTATGGTCTTGTTTATGCTGAGGTCAGGTTCTGAAACGACTGTCACGGTCTCTGTTGCTGTAACAGGATTCGGTATTCCTTCTCCTGATATCACTGCATTGTTTATTATAGTCGATGCAGCCGGCAGCGGAGCATACGTTGTGGCCCTGGCTTCGTATATTATAGCCATGTTGCTGTTGGCTGGCAGTGACAGACCTGAGAATACGAGAGGCTGAAGCGTAGCTATAGCAGGCGGGGCAGTCTGCAGAACGCCGTTGATATAGATACGGACAGAGTCTTCTACGTATTCGAGAGGATAAAGTTTCGTATCATTGAAATCGTAGGCACCGAGATCGTCGCTGACAGTTATACCTGTAAAAGCGGCAGTGCCTGAGTTGATGATACTTATCACATAGGTCACGTCATCATTCCTGCTGTAATCAGGTTTCACTGCTGTTTTGGAAGCTGAGAGTACTTCACGTATCTCGCCGACAGCGATATTTGATTTCAGTACTGTATTTTTATATGATAACTGCGCCTGATTTGTGTATTGCGCCATGATGATTCTCCTTTTTCCATCAGAGATATTTTATCCGGTGTCAGCCCTGATGCAGCTGCTCCGGTCAGTATCATGATATGCGCTTTATGAAAATATCGTGAAAAGAAAAAAGACTGCAGTTTTACCTGCAGCCTTGTATTTTGCATTGTACCGGTATCTTAGTTGAAGTCCTTTGCGTATATCTCTGAGCCGTCTCCGTTGAGGAATTTCATCGACATAGTGATGTCGTCTATACCTGAATCGTCTTTTAACTCTTTGATAGATGAATCAAGTGATTTTTCCATGTCAGGAAGCTGTTTTTCCATTTCTTTCTTGATAGCTTTGACCTGATCCTTTGTATAAGTCTGATCCATCTTGTAAGTGAACGTTATTGTGTTGTCCTTGATGTCCACCTGAACATCTGATGACTTTTCGATATCAGCGATCTCTTTCTGAGCTTCTTCACTGCTGTTTACATACTCTTCGATAGTCGACGGTCCGCCGCAGCCTGCAAAGGCAAGCATGAGAGCCAGTATAAGAGCTGATACTATGATTTTTACTGATACTTTTTTCATTATCCTGTTCTCCTTCTCTGTTCATAAAGAAACAATTTATGATTTGAGTATATCACAACAAGGTGCATCAGGCAATGAAAGAAACGTCACAGTCTGCGTCTGAAGGCTGCCTGTGGATAAAATGATGTGTTTTTTGCATCACAGACCTTCGGCTGTCTTGTATTGAACGGCCGGTTTTGGTATAATCAATGTGTATGTTCAGAAATGGGACGAAATATGTGAAATCAATAACTTTCAATATACACAAAGGAGAAAACAATGTCAGATATGCAGAATTATACGAGTTCACTTTCCGAGAGGTATCCGAGCAAAGAGATGAAGTATCTCTTTTCCCCGGAAATGAAATTCAGGACATGGCGCAAGCTGTGGATAGCTCTGGCGGAAACTGAGCAGGAGCTTGGACTCCCTATCACAGACGAACAGATCGCAGAGCTGAAAGCTGCTGCCGATGACATAAACTATGCCGAGGCTAAGGAACGTGAGAAGATCGTAAGACACGATGTAATGTCCCATGTATATGCTTACGGACTGCAGTGTCCTAAGGCAAAGGGCATAATACACCTGGGCGCCACATCATGCTATGTAGGCGACAACACAGATCTGATCATAATGACAGAAGGTCTGAAACTCATAAGAAAAAAACTCATAAACGTGATCGCCAATCTTGCTGATTTTGCAGAAAAATACAAGGCTCTGCCGACGCTGGGATTCACACATTTCCAGCCTGCACAGCCTACTACTGTAGGCAAGAGAGCTACGCTGTGGCTCCACGACCTGCTGCTGGATCTGGAAGACCTGGACTACGTGCTGGACTCCATGAAGCTGCTGGGATCCAAGGGTACTACAGGGACTCAGGCAAGCTTCCTTGAACTCTTCGACGGAGACCTTGAAAAAGTAAAACAGCTTGACGGCAAGATCGCAGAAAAGATGGGATTCAAAGGATGTTACCCTGTATCGGGACAGACTTATTCCAGAAAGATAGATACGAGAGTGCTCAACGTGCTGGCAGGGATAGCTCAGAGCGCTCACAAATTCAGCAACGACATCAGACTGCTGCAGCATCTCAAGGAGATCGAAGAGCCTTTTGAAAAGAATCAGATCGGCTCTTCGGCAATGGCGTACAAGCGCAATCCTATGCGTTCAGAGCGTATTGCAGCTCTTTCAAACTTCGTTATCTCAGGAGTGATGAATCCTGCGATAACAGCATCCACACAGTGGTTCGAAAGAACGCTGGATGATTCAGCCAACAAGAGACTCAGCGTATCAGAGAGTTTCCTGGCTGCGGACGGCGTACTGGAGATCTATATGAACATCACTTCAGGGCTGGTGGTATATCCTAAAGTCATAAATGCCAGACTCATGAGTGAGCTGCCTTTCATGGCTACAGAGAATATCATGATGGACGCTGTAAAGGCAGGTGGAGACAGACAGGTGCTCCACGAAAAGATCAGAGAACATTCCATGGCGGCAGGAAAGCGTGTCAAGGAAGAGGGTGCTGAGAACGATCTGCTTGACAGGATCGCTGCAGACCCCGCCTTCAACATGACGAAGGATCAGCTGCTGGCACTGATGAAGCCTGAGAATTTTACAGGATGTGCAGAAAGCCAGACAGAAAGGTTCCTGGCAGAATGTGTCAGACCTGTTATTGATGCAAACAAAGATGTGCTGGGTATGCACGGTGAAGTGAACGTGTAGGACGGACCCTGACTTTGCATGGCAGACAGCTGCCTCAGGGCAGATCATATACAAAATAAGATCCATTTTCAGAAAGGAAAATAAGAAATGATCAAAGCAATAGTAGGCGCCAACTGGGGCGACGAAGGAAAAGGTAAAATAACGGACATGCTTTCGCAGGAGGCTGATATCATCATCAGGTTCCAGGGAGGCAGCAATGCGGGACACACCATCAAGAACAACTACGGCAAGTTCGCACTGCATATGCTGCCATCAGGAGTGTTCTACGACCATACTACCAGCATACTGGGCAACGGCGTGGCACTGAATATCCCGTATATGTTCAACGAAATAAAATCTCTGACAGACCAGGGCGTACCTGAACCGAAGATCCTGGTGTCAGACAGGGCGCAGATACTGATGCCTTATCATATACTTTTCGACGAATACGAAGAAGCACGTCTGGCTGGAAAGGCTTTCGGCTCCACCAAGTCAGGCATCGCACCGTTTTATTCTGACAAATATGCAAAGATCGGATTCCAGGTCCAGGAACTTTTCATGGATGAGTCAGACCTCAGGGAAAAGGTCGAAAGGGTCTGTGCACAGAAAAATGTCATACTGAAGCACCTTTACAACAAGCCTGAGCTGGATCCGGATGATGTGATGAAGACGCTGGCAGAGTACAGGGAAATGGTGGCGCCGTATGTGTGTGATGTTTCAGAGTATCTCCACGAAGCACTGGAAGCGGGAAAGAACATCCTGCTGGAAGGTCAGCTGGGTGCACTGAAAGACCCTGATCACGGCATCTATCCTATGGTAACATCATCATCCACACTGGCAGGATACGGAGCTATCGGAGCAGGCGTTCCGCCATACGCCATCAAGGAAATAATCACTGTTGTAAAGGCTTACTCAAGCGCAGTAGGCGGCGGAGCATTCGTCAGCGAGATACTGGACGAAGAGAAGGCTGAAGAACTTAGAAAGCGTGGCGGCGACGGCGGCGAGTACGGAGCTACTACAGGCAGACCGAGAAGAGTAGGCTGGTTCGATGCAGTAGCTACGAAGTACGGCTGCATGGTGCAGGGCACTACAGAAGTTGCATTCACAGTGCTGGATCCACTGGGATATCTTGACGAGATCCCGGTATGCGTAGGCTACGAGATCGACGGCAAAGTGACAGACAGGTTCCCTTGTACATCGAAGCTGGAAAAGGCAAAACCGGTGATAAAGAAGCTCCCTGGATGGAAATGCGATATCACAGGTATCAGAGAGTTCGACAAGCTTCCTGCTGAAGCGCAGAATTATGTAAATGAGATAGAAAAGCTTATAGGCTTCCCGATCACTTACGTTTCCAACGGACCGGGAAGAGAAGATATCATAAAGAGAACACCGCAGCTGTAATAAAATTTTTTCTTCAGGAAAGGATGGTATCCGGCAACAGCAGAGCTGCGCAACTGCGGACCGGAGAGTGTATAAAAATGTATAAAGAAGCTATCAGAGCAGCATGGGCAGAGATAAACGTCTCGAATCTCGATTTCAACATCAAGAAGATCAGAGAGAAAGTCGGCCCGGACAAGAAGATCACAGGTGTTATCAAGGCAGACGGTTACGGACACGGTGCTGTCAAAGTCGCAAATGTTCTGACTGCCAACGGTATAAACTCATTTGCAGTGGCAACGCTGTCAGAAGCGGTACGCCTCAGAGAAGCAGGATTCACCACTGAGGAGATAGTTATCCTCGGCCTGACGCCAGATCCTTATGTGAACACTATAGTCGAATACGACCTGACACCTGTTGTATGTGCATATTCCAATGCAGAAGCCATTTCAAAGTGCGCACAGAAGGCAGGCAAAGTCATAAGAGGTCTTATCGCTGTAGATACAGGCATGGGAAGGATCGGCTACAACCCTGACGATATGACATCCATCGAAGATGTAAAGATGATACAGACGCTTCCGAACTTCAAAATAGAAGGTCTGTTCTCGCATTTTGCAACAGCAGATTCCAAAGACAAGACATACTCCGCAGTGCAGGAGCAGAGATACGCTGTGTTCTACAGACATCTCATCAATGAAGGCATCGATGTGCCGATGAGGACTCTGGCAAACAGTGCAGCTATCATGGAGATACCTTCAGCGTACTACGACATGGTGCGTCCGGGCATCATACTCTATGGATGTTATCCGTCAGAAGAAGTAAAGAAAGACCGTCTGGAGATAAAGCCGGTGATGTCTGTAAAGGCTAATATCGTGCATCTCAAGAAAGTACCTGCTGGCACATCCATAAGCTACGGACGCAAGTTCACGGCTACACGTGACAGTCTTATAGCGACTATACCTCTCGGATATGCCGACGGTTTTCCGAGACCTTACTCAATGAAGGGCAAGGTCATCGTGAACGGCGTGTTTGCACCTATCGCAGGAAACATCTGCATGGACCAGTGCATGGTCGACGTTACAAACGTGCCTTACGTTCGCCTTGGAGATGAAGTTACGATAATGGGCAAAGACGGTATATACGAGATCACAGCCGACGATATCGCCAACGCAACAGGTACCATCAACTATGAGATCGTGTGCGCATTCGGACAGAGACTGCCGAAGGTGTATGTTTATTAGAAAAATTCCTGTAAGAGTTTGAACGGAGGTGTGATCGACGAATACTGTTATGCCGCTTATAATAAATACGCTGATAATAGTTCTTATAGTAGTACTGATAGTAAGGTTCTTTACAAAAAGATCGAAAGCACGGCATCTTGAGATGCAGCGTATGATAGAAAAGCTAGACCACATCGAGGACGAACTTACAGAGATCAGAAAACTGATTGATAAATAAGACAAAAAACGACCCTGATATCATACCGATGTCAGGGTCGCTGTGTTTTCAGCTGATTTAAAATATCACAACCAGCAGCATCTTGAACTGTTCCTGTCCGTATACTGCATGGGGATGTTTTGCAGGCATGACGATGGATTCGCCTTCGTGGAGCTGGTATTCCTCTCCGTCTATGGTGATGCGGCCTACACCGTCAAGGCATGTAACGAAAGCGTCGCCGCCTGATTCGTGGGTGCTGATCTCTTCGTCCTTGTCGAATGCGAAAAGCGTCACGCTGACTGCGTCGTTCTGTGCCAGTGTTTTGCTTACCACCTGTCCCTGCTGGTATGTTACCTGATCTTTGAGGACCAGGACTTCTGCTTTGTCGATATTTTTCATGAGACTCATAAGTCATTACCTCCGTTATTGTGTCTTTATAACTATTGTAATACCAGTATCCGCAGAAATCTGTTGCAATAACCACAGTTTATGGATTTTTTTGAACAGAGACAGCGTATGTGATGTTTCCGGTCGTTTCCGGCAATGCTGTCTTCATCCCCTGCAGGAGCAATGATCCTCTGACCGGCGATGCCGGCCGCATCATCATTGTCTGTGACACGATCATGATCGGCAAAACCTGTTATCACATTAATGTTATTCATAACTTGCAGTCGTCCGGAGGTTCATACTCTGCAGCATTTGTTAAGTGACTGCTGCTGAGCCGTATCATTTATTGACTGTCTTCGAACTGTTCTTTTCAGCTGTGATATTCCCTGAGCTGCTGCATCTGGTCAGGGTGCTGTCCCCGGAGTCGAAGGCCAGTATGCCTGCTGCAAATGAATCTGCTGTGATATCGCCTTTGTTGATACAGCCTGATGCCTCTACTCTTGCACTGTATCCAGCAATACCGCCTGCGTATGTCCCTGCAGTGACGCTGCCTTTGTTGGTGCATCCTGAAACAGGTGAGTCGTGGTCGTAGCCTATGATGCCGCCAGCACTTTTTTCAGCTTTGATGACGCCCTCATTGCTGCAGTCTTTGATGGCTTTTTTGCCTGAAATTGTACCGATGCTGTATCCGGCAATGCCTCCTGTGCTCTTGTGTCCGCTCACGACGCCTGAATTGGTGCATCCTGAAACGACGCTTTTCATGTTGTTGCCTGTGATACCGCCTGTCCTTTCGGAGCCTCTGATGCTGCCTTTGTTGATGGAGTTGGTTATCGGAGCCATGATACTCTGACCTGCGATACCGCCTACAGCGTTGTCATTGCCTGTTACGTCCGCATAGTTGACACAGCCTGTTATCGTAGTGCTGTAGTCATATCCGGCGATGCCTCCTGTGTATCCCAGCGGTTTCTCCTCGGTACCGCTGGCTGTGATGGCGCTGATGATAGT
>CAKQNZ010000083.1 GCA_934255435.1 uncultured Clostridia bacterium
AGCTTCATGGCTAATGTATTCGGTGCCGGCAACAGCGCCACCGTATTCTCGCTGAAGGCAATGGAGATGATGGATGAAGAAAACGGCCATTCCGAAACAGCCAGCAATACGATGTGCATGTTCATCGCACTGTCCATGTCTATGATCCAGCTCGTCCCGGTAACTGTCATCAAAGTCAGGAGTGATCTGGGTTCAGCATCTCCTGAAAGTATAATAATCCCTTCGATACTTGCCGGGCTCGTTTCGATGATAGCTTCCGTGTGGGTATGCCGTTTCTATGAAAGGAAGAGCAGACATGTCTGATATACTGAGTCTTTTCTCCGTACTGTTCCTGCCTGTACTGATCGGAGGTATACTTATATTCGGATTGATAAAAAAGATACCTGTATATGATACTTTCATCGAAGGAGCCCGTGAAGGACTTGATACCTGTTTCGATATACTGCCTTTCATAATCGGTATATTCATTGCTATAGAAGCACTGACAACGTCAGGCGCCATGGGGCTCATAGAAGATTTTCTCAAGCCTTTCCTGGAGCTCATAGGCATACCTGAGGACCTCACCTCCATAATCCTTCTGCGACCTGTTTCCGGAAGCGGTTCGCTGGTCGTCGTAGAGAAGATCATGGAAAAGACCGGTACAGACACCCTTGCCGGCAGAGCTGCTTCAGTAATGGTCGGAAGCTGCGAAACAGTTTTCTATGTACTCGCACTCTATTTCAGCGTGACATCTGTAAAAAAAATGAGACACGCTTTTGCAGCAGGTCTCATAGGTTATGCAGCCGGTATACTGGCCTCTGTTTATATATGCTATTTCATATGAGCATTCTTCTGGCTCACTTTTCTGTACGTTCATATATGTCCATTACACCGGCACTGTAACTGCCGTCTTTATCGTAGATATGCAGCGTTTTCATAAAGTTCAGCTCGCTGCCGCCGCCTTTGACACAGTGTACAAGAACTATATTCGGTATACTTTCCTTATGCGGCGACACGAATCTTATGTCCTTAGGTTCAAGTCTGTATTTCCTGCAGCTGCATATTATGTCTGCAAGTCTTGAGGGCCGGTGCACCATACAGAAATGACCCTTTTCTCTTATAAGCCATGATGCAGACTTTACAAAATCATCAAGATCAGCAGTAGTCTCCTGACGTGCAATGAATCTTGCTTCGCTGCCATTGCAAAGCCCGCTGCCTCTAGCGATATATGGAGGATTCGTCGTCACCATATCGGCACATCCTGCATAAAGCCCCGTATCGCATTTATTTATATCTTTGACGTCTGCTTCGATGATACTGATTATATTTTCCAGCCCGTTCAGTCTCATGCTTCGCTCTGCACGGGCTGCAGAAGCATGCTGCACTTCCACAGCATCGATCCGGCGTGCTTTTTTCTTGTGGTTCATAACTATCGGTATTATGCCTGTTCCTGTACCAAGATCCACTGCTGAATACGGTTTATCAAGAAACGAACATGCAAAGTCAGCCAGCAGCACGGCATCGGTGCCGTAACAGAATTCATCCGGTGCCTGTATAAGTCTCATTGCCCCGAATCCTGTTTCATCGATCTTCTCGCCATCATATATAATATCCTGTTTCATATCAGTCTTTCATAAGTTTCTTTATTTCTTTTATAGTTTCTTTATCCATATTGTCAAAGTCATTGTCACGTTTATTGTGGTTGTGGTTCTTCTTTGACATACGCTTTATTTCTTCTTTTCCGTACACATAAAATTCAGTGCTGAGTTTTTCTTCTGTATCTTTCTTTTTGTCACGTTCCTCAAGGACCAGCCTTGTCTTTATCTTATTCTCAAGTATGTTCACATCTGTGACTACTGCTATACCGTCAGGCGTCTTTATCCTTTCGCCTGTTGACGGCATACCTTTCTTGAGATGCGTGTATACCTCATTTTCGAATTTCAGACAGCACATCAGCCTGCCACAGATACCCGATATCTTCGAAGGATTCAGTGACAGATTCTGGACTTTGGCCATTTTTATGGATACCGGCTCGAAATCTGCCAGCCATGTATTGCAGCAAAGACCACGGCCGCAGTTGCCTACGCCTCCCAGCATCTTGGCTTCGTCTCTCACACCTATCTGTCTCAGCTCGATCCTCATCCTGAATACAGATGCCAGATCCTTTACCAGCTCTCTGAAATCCACTCTGCCGTCAGCAGTGAAGTAAAAAACGACTTTACTGTTGTCAAAAGTATATTCCACGTCTATGAGCTTCATCTCAAGTTTGTGTGCATCGATCTTTTCCTGACATATCCTCAGTGCCTCTGATTTCTTTTCAAGGTTCTGCTTGTGTTTTTTGCAGTCCTTTTCGGTAGCCTTGCGGATTATATTCTTCAGCGGAGCGACCACATCCGACTCTTTGATCTCTGTTTCACCCATTGTCACAGTACCGAATTCAAGTCCCCTTGCAGTCTCGACTATGACATTGTCGCCCTTTTCAACACTGATGCCGCCTGGACTGAAATAATACAGCTTGCCGGCCTCCTTGAATTTTACACCTACAACTTTTATCATATCTTATCCTCCGATTTTCAAAAGTAGATTTTTTATTGCATATACTGCTGATACGCCCTGTTTTATCTTTCTGCGGGCATTCTCTATCTCATGTACTGCAGATATCAGCTCTTCATCGCTGTAACGGGATATCTCCCCTTGTTTATCGATCAGCAGATTCCTGTAATAAAGCTGCAGGCTGTCGAGGAACGCCCCTGTGTTTTCAGGTTCCTTCAGCAGTTTTTCGACAACAGACGCAAGCATATAGAACGGCTTCTTCTGAAGCGCCATTTCAGCTATCTCTTTGGACTGTCCATCCATAAACGAATATCCGTCGGTACCGAAATTGTTTATCTTGAACTTGACACATCTTGACTGTATCGTCTGGAGAAGATTCTCCATATTCTCTGACAGCAGCATGATCACCGTATTGCCCTGGGGTTCTTCAAGAGTTTTCAGAAGTCTGTTCTGGGCTCTCGGTGTCATCGTATCGCTGCCGTTTATTATAACGATATTGCAGTCTCCGAAAGATTTTATTTTCAGCCTGTCCTGAAGAGAAAGTATCTGTGCGTCCTTTATGGATTCGCTCCCGTCCCCTACATATATAATATCTTCATGATTGCCATGATCTATTTTGCTGCATATACTGCATCCTCCGCAGTTGTCTCCACGTCTGTCTCCGCACAGTATCCCCTTGGCGAAACTTTCTGCAAAGGACTTCTTGTCGATACAGTTGTCGCCTTCGAATATATATGCATGTGATACTCTGTTCTGTCTGACTGCTTTTTCCAGTCTGGCGGTCAGTTTTTCGTTATCTTTGCGATTCTTGAAATACATATCTATAAACTGTCGTCTTTCCCTATCAGCTGCTCTATACGTGCAGTTATTTTTCTCTGTATATCCTCGATCTCTCCCGAAGCGTCTATCCTCGCTATCCTCCCTGGAAAGCTTTCAGCAAGCCTGCAGTACTCATCATAGACCGCATCATGGAAAGACTGTCCTTCAAGCTCTATCCTGTCCTTGGTTCTGCCGCCTATACGTTCTGTGCTGGCTCCCGGCACTATATCCAGCAGGAATGTCAGATCAGGGATGCAGCCTCCTACGGCGTACTCATTTATTATGCTCACACATTTACCGAGGCCTCTTCCTGCACCCTGATATGCTATACTGGAATCAACGAATCTGTCACATATCACGACTTTGCCGCTATCAACAGCAGGCCTTATTATCTCTTCGACATGCTGCGCCCTGGATGCTGCATACATCAGAGCCTCTGTCATCGGAGTCATGCTGCTGTTTGCCGGATCAAGGATCATAGTCCTGAGTTTCTCACCTATATCCGTTCCACCAGGTTCCCTTGTCAGAACTACCTGATAATCCTTATCTTCAAAATATGCCTTAAGTTTACTGATCTGTGTAGACTTCCCTGATCCATCCATTCCTTCAAAAGATATAAAGTATCCTCTTCTCATATCTGCTGCTCTTTGTCTCTCCGTTCTTTTTTTCTTTTTTTCCTGATTTTGCGTCTTTTTCGCTTGCTCTCTGTCCGCTCGTCATTTTTACTTCTGCGACGGTGGTCAGATTCTTTGATATGTGCATTTTTATCAGGACTGCCGACGTGCGGCTTTTTATGTTCATGTGTTCCTGCATCATGCCTGCTGTACTCGCTGCTTCGTCTTGTCCCTGCGGATGCTGAGCCCTGTTTACCGGACCTGCTGTTCTTTATCGACAGGTTCATATCATCTATCATCCTGACAAGTATGTAGATCATGAAAACAGCTATCGGCACTATAAGCATCAGCATGAACAATATCTTTAATACTGTCATATCTGCCCCTTTATACCCAGCCTTCAAAGCCTGTATCATGTAACATTTAAATTACCATAGCTTTTATTATATCACGGATACCCTGCTGATAGGAATATATAAAATGCAAACATAGCAATAAAAGTCTGTATTGTTCATCAGATAATATCCGGACAGAAAAACATACTGCAGATACCATCTGACTGCAGCATGTCTTTAAAATTTATAAAACTGTGTATGTTCATATGGTATCGAACGTCAGCGTCACCTTGAACAGATCCCCGTCTGTATCTATACGAAACGTGCCGCCCTGAAGCTTTGTCAGATCTTCAGCTATGGAAAGACCAAGTCCGCTTCCTTCTGTGTGTCTGGAGCTGTCACCCCTGACAAATCTGCCTGTAAGTTCATCAGGCGATATATCAAGCTCATATTTCGATATGTTCCTGTAGGTCAGTACAGCTTTCCCGTTTTCTACTGCGAGATTCTGATATACTCGTGAACCCGGCAGTGAATATTTGCATATATTATTCATCAGATTATCGAGAACTCTCCATAAACGTCTTCCATCTGCCATTATCATGACCGGTTCATTCGGTATATCAATGATCATGAGCAGTTCTGCCCGTTCTGCTTTTTCCTTGTACTCTCCCATCAGCTGTGACATCATCACGCCTGCATCACAGGGTGATATATCCAGATCTATATTCCCTGTCGAAGTTTTTGAAGCTTCCGTCAGGTCATCTATAAGCCTCCTGAGGCGCTGAGACTGTCTCTCAAGCACTTTTATATACTCACCGGCATTATTATTGTCCAGCTCCTCTTTCTGCAGCAGATCGACGTAACTTATGATCGATGTAAGGGGAGTCTTGATATCGTGCGAGACGTTTGTGATAAGAGCTGTTTTCATACGCTCACTTTTCATCTTCTCATCGACAGCTGCCGAAAGTCCCTTCCCGATATTGTTCAGCGTTTCAGCATGTTCTTTTATATCGTGATACATGCCTTTTTCATCTATCCTGTAATCAAGCTCACCGGCAGCGATATGCTCAGCGCCTGTCTTTATCGTTTTCAGGCTGGTCGCCGTAAGGAAAACAAATCTCCCTGTAATGATAAATCCTGCGATCCACATTATGAAAGGTACTGCAGGGCTATATGGATAAGTCAGTGCAGTCAGCATTATCAACAGATTTATAAGAGCACCTGCAAGATAAAGGAGAACTGTTTTCCATATAACTGGCAGCCTCCGCATAGCAGCGGCAGTCTCTGATATGATCCAGCCCGCCATTTTGACAACTACGAAATACACAGCCGTGCTCCGCCACCATCTGCCCTGCCCTGCACGTGCAGCAAAGAGCAGTATCCATCCTGTAGCTGCCAGTGAAGATATGACAGCGCAGGCAGTAAATGATGCAAATAGTGCATCAATATTAGTCCTGCCAAAACTAAAGGCAGCTGATACGGCAGCAGCAACGATCACTACAGTAGCGAATGCTGAAATATCGATAGGAATGTATCTGAGATAGCGGCCACTCTTTTTCCTGTATGCCGAAACCGTCAGTATGGCAAGCAGTATCAATGCTGCTGCAGAACCGATCACCAGTACGACAGCTGCCGGTATCCTGTACTTATACATTTTCATCAGTGGCACTGCAGTTTTCTGCAGCGATTCCGGCAGGTTTCCAGTCCTGATATCCCCTATATACACATCTGCTCTGCACCCACCCTCATAATCACTTATATGATATGTATGTTTTGCTATATCACTATTGCCACTGTCATATGCCTTTATCAGTTCAGGGTTCACACACTTTATAACTTTCTTGCCATTCCTGATGGTATATGCAAAAGCATCTGCTTTGTTTTCTCCTGACACCAGTTCTTCACCTGAAAGTTCCTTTTTCAGGTATCCGGTCGGATTACCGTCGCTGTCATATTCATCGAACTCACCGCTGCCGATATACCCGGAGATATCATTATATACACGATCCATACATATCAGTCTGATATCATCATAGGCATTTGCTCCAGAGGAGTAATACTGATTCGAAATATTATCTGCGACTACTATACCTGAAAGTACTGCCGATGCAAAACATAGTATCATGAAAATATATGCCACCGATCTTAATACCATTTTATGTTTACACTCATTCATCCTGATCACCTCTTAATCGATCTTATACCCCTGACCCCATACGACTTTTATCTGTCTCGGCTGCTCAGGGTCTATTTCCAGTTTCTCCCGCAGATGTCTTATATGTACGGCAACGGTCCCTTCAGCACCAAAGGAATTTTCTTTCCATACTGCTTTGTATATATCTTTTGGTGAAAAAACCTTTCCTTTGTTCTCCATAAGGAATTTCAGTATTCCGTATTCTTTTGGTGTAAGGCTCACAGGTTCACCCATCATTCTTACCACTCTTGATCGGTCATCAAGCTCTATATCCCCCGCCCGCATAGTATCGCATCTGTCAGGAGCGGCTCCAAGAACTATATAACGTCTGAGCTGTGATTTTACCCTTGCCATCAGCTCTACAGGGTTGAAAGGTTTTGTCACGTAGTCATCTGCACCTACATCAAGTCCCAGTATCTTGTCAGTGTCTTCACTTTTAGCCGTAAGGAATATCACAGGTATGTTCCTGTCCCTGCGTATCCTGCTCAAAACTTCGATACCATCTATACCGGGCATCATTATATCCAGCAACACCAGATGTATATCATTCTCTCCAATTACATCCAGAGCCTGCTGTCCGTCGTAAGCTTCATATGTTTTATATCCGCTGCCGCTCAGATATATCTTCAGCGCTGAAACGATATCTTTCTCATCATCACATATCAATATGTTATACATTTCCTTTCAACCTCCATGGTCATTATGCCATAAAACACATTAAGAAAAAACAGTTTAAATATTTAAGAATCGTTTAAGAACCAGATCTGAGAAATTCAGAATTTTAAGTTTTATTCATTACCTATTGCAAATTACCTGCCAATAAAGTACAATCCAAATGTAAAAAACATCAGAAAGGGTAGGTAAATTATGAACATCGAAAAAGTATTTGTAGTAGGAGCCGGTTTCATGGGTTCCGGTATCGTTGAAAATGCTGCAGCAAAAGGTTTGAACGTTACTGTATATGATATAGCACAGTCACAGCTGGACAAGAGTATCGCCGGCATAACAAAAAACCTGAGCAAGCTCGTATCAAAAGGAAAAATAAGTGAGGAAGACAAGAACGCAACACTCGGCAGGATAAAAACAAGCACTGATATTTCCGATTGCAGTGAAGCTGATGCTATCATCGAAGCTGTTGCAGAAAACAAAGATATAAAAGTAAGCATCATGAAGGAATTAGACAAGTATGCTAAGGAAGACGCTGTTGTTGCAAGCAACACATCATCTATTTCCATCACATCACTGGGAAGCGTATTCAAAGATCCTTCAAGATTCGTAGGTATGCACTTCTTCAGTCCTGTCCCTAGAATGCCTCTCATGGAGATCGTAAGAGGATATCAGACAGGTGACGAAGCTCTTCATAGAGCAAGAGAACTTGGTGAATTCATGGGTAAATCATGTGTAATCGCTCAGGACGAAGCAGGATTTATCGTAAACCGTATGCTTATTCCTATGCTCAATGAAGCGTGTGTGCTCGTTGAAAGAAAAGTCGGCACTATCGAAGAAATCGACAGGGGTACTAAGCTCGGACTCAACCACCCTATGGGACCTCTCGAACTCATGGATATGATCGGCATCGATGTTGAACTGGCAGTAATGGAAGTTCTCCACCAGGAAATGGGAGACCCTAAATACAGACCTGCTGTATCACTCCGTAGAATGGTGGATTCAGGATTCCTCGGCAGAAAAACAGGCGTAGGTTTCTACCTGTACAAAGAAGATGGTACAAAGGTTCCTAACCCTGCACTTCTTAAAATCAGATAGACTATCTAACTTAAATCCACTAAAACAGAACAGCAGGTAATGCTGTTCTGTTTTTTATTATGTAGAAAATATCAACAAGAGTTTCATAATGATCCGGCGGAAGGTCCCATGCGAGAGTTCCCCGGCTTCAGCCGGACTGGAACTCACCGCTCACTTTTGGTACGCTGGCGCT
>CAKQNZ010000084.1 GCA_934255435.1 uncultured Clostridia bacterium
GGAAAGAATACCATGTTTATGGCTTCATGAGGCTCGGAAGGGAGCTCACATCTTACAACACAGTCGGACATATAGGTGGCGTCCACTATCTTTCAGTCTTTGCCGGACGCCAGCTGAAAAAAGCAGGAATACCTGTTGATATGGCACTGCTTTCGGCAGCGGCGGCAGGACATGATCTTGGTAAATACGGATGCCGGCCGGAGGAAGCGAAACGGATACCGTATCTTCACTACTACTATACGGACAGGCTGCTGAGGCGTGAAAATATGCCGATGACAGCACATATCGCCAGTAATCATTCCACATGGGATCTTGAACTGGAGAATCTGTCAGTGGAGTCACTGCTGCTGATATATGCAGATTTCAGAGTAAAAAGCAGCAGGGAGAACGGTATTGAGACAGTGCATTTATACACGCTCGAAGAAGCTTTTGATGTGATCCTGGGAAAACTTGACAATGTCGATGATACAAAAAAACTTCGATACGAGAAAGTCTATGCAAAGCTTATGGATTTCGAAAACTATATAAAAAGTTTAGGCGTAGTCACCGATATAAAGGAAAGCGTTCCACAAAAACCTCATCGTGCATGCAGGGACATTTCTCTGCTGAACGGGCGAGAGGTGGTGGAACAGCTGAAATATACTGCGATAGAGCATAATATAAGGATAATGAGCCTTTTCAATAATGAGATCAGTTTCGGCAGCCTTCTGGAATCTGCCCGCAGTGAAAAACAATGGAAGAGTCTTAGAGCATACCTCGATATACTGTCTGAGTACTGCACATACATGACAAAACAGGAGAAACAGCTGACCGCTCATTTTCTCTATGACCTTCTGTGCCACAGGGAGGGGGACATAAGACGTCAGGCAGGCAGACTGCTTGGCGTGATGATAGCGGATTACGACGAAGTGTACAGCAAGGAACTTCCTGCAGGAGTCCATGCAGATGAAAGCGAAGGCTGTATAGGTTTGTGGGATACATATCTCAAAAAGATCGTGTTTCCGGACCAGAGAGTCACAGACCAGCACAGAAGTTGGATAGGGTATACGCTGAAACAGGTGATGCAGGGGATTTTCGATAAAGTAGATGCTGAGATGGGGCGCCTGTTTGCAGAACGGTATTTCACGCTGTTTGGCATGAAGAAAATGAAAGACAGTGAGGTGTTCGTTCTTCTGGATTCTATTACAGCTGTGCCTGATGAACTTTTCGGTACGGAAGCACTTATGATTGTGCTGGAGTTCGCTGCAGCTGTTTCTGCAAGAGATTCAGAAGAGATAAAAATCGGTTCACTGAGGGCTGCGGAATATGTGTCCCGCAAGATCGGCGGTGATAAAGCAGCGGATCTTGTATCAGAAGTACTGGAGAATACCGTATGTCATAACGGATCTGTGAGCGTGCGTCATCTGATGTTGAGGATGCTGGTAAATACAGGACGATGCGGTGAGGCTGAAACCTATGGATGTACCGGTGGCGGGACAGGCTGTGCGACAGATGGAGCTGTATCGGCCATCTTCCGGGAAAATCTGAAAATGGGCACGCCGTGGGTGGTCAAAGCTGTGAATATAGATTATCTTCTTGAAACAACTGCAGAAATATGTACGGGTACAGAACTTTTTCATATGGCTTCGCATTTTTCCAATCTTGTCAAGGTAAGTGAACGAGTGACAGTGAGACACAGAGCAGGGCGGGGTCTTGTGGAGATAGCAGGAAGGCTGCCTGATGAACAGCTCAACGAGATAGTGATAGAACTTACCAAGGGACTTGAAATAGGCGAATATCAGTTTTCTAAATATATACCGCAGTATCTCGGAGAGATCGTGCTGTTCCTTCATCCAGGCCACCTTGACGAGTTTACAGAAAACCTGGCGGAACTCACCTGCAGCACCAACGACAGGATCGGTTCTATAGCACTTGATACCGTCGGTGAAGTGCTGAAGAAATATCCACAGTACAGATACAGGAGCAGTGAAACAGCAGCAAGCTATGAACAGCGAAAAAAGAAACTTCTGGGACTGCTGCTCAAAGGTATGTCCAGCTACAACGAGGTCGTATGCCAGGAGTCCTTTATGGTGACAGGACAGTATATATTCGGCAGCAGTGAACTGACGCTGTCTGACAAGTTCAGCATTTTCAAGGTGATATACAAGAAGATGCTGACGCTGATAACAGCTTCCGGTAAATACGATATGACATTTTTCACGAATGCGGCAGCACTCAATCATATATACAGATTCATATCAGAGTACAGGTTTTCAGGAGAGGAAACAAGTCTTCCGGAAAAGAAGAACGTGGCGTTTTTCCCCGGGACCTTCGACCCGTTTTCCCTGGGACATAAAGGTATAGTCCAGGCTATACGCAATGAAGGATTTGAAGTGTATCTTGCGCTTGATGAGTTTTCATGGTCAAAGAAGACACAGCCGAGGATGATAAGAAAGAAGATCATGGATATTTCTGTGGCAGATGAAACAGATGTATTTGTTTTTCCTGATGATTTCCCGGTCAACATAGCGAACCCTCAGGATCTGAAAAAACTTAACGATGCGTTTGCTGGCAGAGATGTATATATCGTGGTGGGAAGCGATGTGATAGCAAATGCATCTTCATACCGGGCAGAGCCGGAGGACTATTCGATCCATTCAATGGATCATATAGTTTTCAGACGCCAGACCCTTGAAAACAGCGATAACTGCGATAGAACAGGGAAGATGTATCCGTATATAACAGGCAGGATACGTGAACTTGCGCTGCCGGTGTATCTCGAGGATATAAGTTCTACAAGGATACGTGAGAATATCGACCAGGGCCGTGACATTTCCGGATTGATAGATCCGGTTGCACAGAATTTCATATATGCCAACAGTCTGTATCTCAGGGAGCCTCAGTATAAAAGTATACTGGAGGCAAGACACCTGAGGATAGAGCCTCCGAAGCTTACAGGAAGCTGTATACCTGAGGAAATAATGAGGTATGTATCTTCCGCTGCCGATGATTCTCAAAGGGCTGCGGAATATATCGGAAGAGACGATGTAATGACGTCGGTGATAAAAAACAGCGATGGTATGGTTTGCGCTCTGGCAGCTTTCAATGAGATAGAAACGGGACAGCTGCTCAGCGAGTTCGGTGATCTTGAAACTGCTGCTTATTTCAGGAAGAAATCGACCGGCAGGATAGTCCTGATACAGGAGATATGCTGTCAGCCTGGTCCTGACTGCGAGCGTATGATACAGATGGTCCTGACTGAAGTGCTGGCAGATGCAGCGGGGCGTGATGCTACATATGGTGTCTGCCGCCTGCAGGAACGAGGCATAAGTGCTGAAGTGGCAAATGTGCTGGAACGCCAGGGATTCACGAAGATGGATACAGTAAGCGAACGTGCAGATATATATGAAGTCAGTATGAAAGCGCCTGTTGTGATCATCGACAACATGGACACTGTTTTAAAAGAACCCTTTTCTGAAAACAGCAGGATACTTGATGTTCTGGACAAGGCACATAAAGACATGCAGACTGCGCTGACTCATCTTTATCCGGGGAATCTCGTACTGTCTTTCGATGCAGGCGTGATGAACCAGAAGATAGTTCATATGGTGACATCTGCCAACGGAGTGCCGGATCACCCTATTGCAAAGCGGACACTGGGTGAGTGTATGTGTGTTCCGTTCAGCAAGACTATGAGAGGCGCCGTCATGCCTAACACAGTGACGAAAGCACTGCATACAGAGAAAGTATTCAATCCTGAACTTGACGGATTTGTAATAGAGGAATATCCGATGTATTCTACGATATCTGACCAGGTAAAGACGATAAGATCCTTCGGAAGACCGGTGATACTTGTGGACGATATCCTGCACAAAGGATACAGGTTGAGAGCTCTCGCTCCGGTGTTCAGCAGGAACGATCTTAAGATCAGAAAAATAATCACAGGTATAATGTCAGGTCAGGGAAAGGATCTGATGACAGTACAGGGCAGGGAAGCTGAAAGCGCATATTTCATACCGGATCTCAGGGCGTGGTTCGTAAGTTCCACGATGTACCCGTTCATAGGTGGCGACGGTGTCCGCAGCGAGGAAAAGACAGAGGCTAATCTGATCCCATCGATAAATCTGGTGCTGCCATTTGCTGCACCGGGATTCCTTCGTGATGCAGACCGGAAATCGGTATATGATCTGTCGAAAGTCTGTCTGACGAACGCCTGCAGGATATTTGAAGCTGTCGAAGCTGAATACCAGAGTATATTTGAAAGAAAGCTGACGGTAAGGAAACTTTCAGATGCAGTAAGATCACCGAGGATGCCCAACGGTTCCAACAGAGTGGCGGTGGATCTGGAACTTTCTCCGTCTGTATATATGTATGATTATCTTGAGAGACTTAAAAGACTGGAGAGTGCATTGATATGAGATATATAAGCGAGCTGATAGATAAAGAACGGGAATTTTGCATGAAAGAAAACAGTGTAATGCTCAAATACGGGACTGAAGGGATCCCGGCCCCCGGCAAAGAAATATCGGTGAATCTACTGGCGCTGGGAGATGTGGGAGGCAGCGTCCTTACCGGTCTCAGGCTGCTTGGAGGAAATGTGATAAAACAGATCGGGATATATGACCTCAATGAAAAGATGATGAGGCGGTATGAGAGGGAAATAAATCAGATATGTTTCCCTGACGGCAGGAAGCTGCCGGAAGTCGTGATAAAAGACATGAATGGACTCTTCGACTGTGATATGTTCGTTTTTTGCGCATCCGTGGGCGTGCCGCCAGTAGGTTCTTCGGGTGATGTAAGGATGGCGCAGCTTGAAGCCAACAGGAAACTGATAGATATATATGCACAGAAAGCTGTATCAGATAGTTTCAGGGGCATATTCGCAGTAGTATCAGATCCTGTGGATCCTCTGTGTCGCACTGTGCTGTCTGCAGGACTGGCTCCGCACCAGGTACAGGGCTACGGTCTTGGTGTGATGCACGGCAGAGCATGCTATTATGCGGAAAAGGATGAGCGGTTTGCAGCATACAGGAAAAACGGCAGAGCTTTCGGACCTCATGGAGCGGATCTTGTGATAGCAAACAGCATCAGTGATTATGACGATGTGCTGTCCGCGGAACTCACAAAACTTGCTGTAAATTCCAATACAGAAACAAGAAACGACGGATTCAAGCCGTATATAGCGCCGGCAATGTCTTCCGGAGCCATATCCATCATAGAGACGCTGCGGGGCGGATGGAACTACTCTTCTCATTTCCTGGGAAACAGCAGCAGAGGAGCATTCCTTGGATGCCGCAACAGAAGAACGACGGAAGGTATCGAGATAGAAAATCTGCCTCTTGATGAAGCACTTTTCAAAAGGATAGAGTCGGCCTACAGTAATCTTGAAAAGATATAACAGGATACAAATGAATGCTGTATTAAAATAGAATACATGACATACGGAATATGGATGATGATCAGGGAGGTGTGATAATGCAGGAACTTATAGTTATAAATCCGTTCTGCCCGGAAGAAAGCAAGAAAGAACGTCTCAGAAAGATAATAGAATACAGTATCGACGGATACGGATATAAAGAGATAATAGATGCGGAAAGCATACAGCATGAGGATCTCAGAAGCAGGAGGATACTTTTCACAATATCTCTTGGACAGTCAGGGATAAACCTCAGCTGGTACGGTATCATGAAATATCTGCGTCTGCATAAGGATGCCCTGGAAGGATCTGTTGGAGGCGTGATTCTGGATGGAAACAGCGAAGTGTTTACAAAGGCTACGGGAAGGAGCCTTGTGTTCACTGCCAACCGTGCAGGATGCACTTTTCCGGGGCGGCCGCTTGTGGAAGGGACACGGACACTGAAAAATTACAATATACAGGCACACAACCTTCATACTGACAATCTGGAAGCATATATGATAGCCGGTCGTGAACTTGTGAAAAATATAATGGAGTATGAGCCGGTGAAAAAGGAACATCCGAAACTGCTGGTGATGCATACTGGAAACAGCAGCATATCGAATACATGGAACCTCTGGAACATGATAAAACAACATCTGCCGCAGTTCGAAATAAAAGAGATATCTTTGAGGAATGGCGATATTGCAGACTGCAGAGGATGTTCATATGATGTCTGCAGACATTTCGGAGAGGAAGGAAACTGTTTTTACGGAGGACCTATAGTGCATGAGGTTTACCCTGCGATACTGGAATGTGATGGCATAGTCATGCTTTGTCCGAACTATAATGATGCGATGGACGCTAATCTTACAGCCTTCGTCAACAGGATGACAGCCTTGTTCACCACCCACAGATTTTACGACAAATGTCTTTTTGGAGTTGTTGTTTCAGGATACAGTGGAGGAGATATCGTGGCACAGCAGCTGATAAGTGGTCTCAATATGAATAAAACCTTTGCATTGCCCGGAAAATTTGCTATACTTGAAACTGCAAATAATCCTAAGGAAATACTGGATTCCGAAGGTATAGAAGAAAGAGCAGCAAGTTTTGCAGAAAATATAAAGAAACATATGCTTTAAATCCTGTATGCTCGCAAAGCATACAATGACAGGACAGCATGAGAGGGGGTGGTATCATCAGCGAAACAATGGATATGGATATGAAAGCACAGCAGTTCGAAGACGATGTGGAAAAGATAATAGAGTTGCTGGAGGAAAAATCATATTTCAAGGCACGTGATCTGATACTCAAATACAATGAAGTAGATATCGGAGAAATACTTGAAGAAATCATAGAAAAGCTCGAAATCGAAAAGACTGTGATAATTTTCAGGATGCTCCCCAAAGACATATCAGTAGAGGTCTTCTCATATCTTCCGGCAGACGATCAGGTGGCTATAGTACACGCTATAACCGACCGTGAAATAACATATATCATACAGGAACTTGACTTTGACGACAAGATAGACGTTCTGGAGGAACTTCCTGCGAATATCGTGGACAAGATACTGGAGAAAACTCCGAAGGAAGAGCGTAAACTGATCAACACATTCCTGAATTATCCGGATACCTGTGCAGGAAGTCTTATGACTCCCGACTATGTCAGTCTCCAGGAGACCATGACTGTCGGAGAAGCGATGGCATATATCAAGCGTGAAGGTATGGACAGTGAGACTGTATATACATGTTACGTCAAGAAAGGCGGCAGGAAACTGGAAGGCATAGTGTCGCTGAGATCGCTGGTGGTGTCGGACGATGACAAGAAGATAACGGAGCTGATGAATACAGACTATGTGTATGTCAGCGTATACGACGACCAGGAAGAAGTCGCTGAAATGTTCAAGAAATACGGCTTCCTGGCTATACCGGTAGTAGATAATGAGCATCGTCTCGTGGGTATCATTACTGTAGACGATATACTCGACGTCATCGAAGAAGAAACCACCGAAGATATCGAGAGAATGGCCGGCGTAATGGACGATTCTGATGATGAATACCTGGATATAGGTATATTCAAGCATGTGAAGAACAGACTGCCATGGCTCATCTTCATGACGGTGACACTGATGATAACCGGGGCAATAATATCGAGATTCGAAGCGGTGCTGTCCCAGGTGATAGTACTGGTATCGTATCTTCCGCTGCTGATGGGTACAGGTGGAAATACTGGCACGCAGGCTGCATCGCTGGTGATACGAGGTCTTTCTCTTGATGAGATAGATATAAAGGATGCCGGGAAAGTATTATGGAAAGAACTCAGAGTCAGTATAATACTGGGGCTGGTGCTCAGTACTTTCAATTTTGCAAAAGTCGTTATCATCGACGGACAGCCGCCTCAGATAGCACTGACGGTAGCGATTTCAATGGTGGTCGTGGTGATGTTCGCAAAGCTTCTGGGCGGTATGCTGCCTATAGGTGCGAAAAAGCTTGGCATAGACCCTGCGCTCATGGCGACTCCTATGATATCTTCGATAACGGATATGGCGTCAGCAGTGACTTTTCTGCTGACAGCTTCTATCGTACTTGGCATAGCACTATGACAGTGCTGCAGTAAAAGGTGATAAAAATGGAAAGAATATGTTTGATCACTGGATCATATGTCAATACTTTCATCAGAGAGAGATCAGCAGATACTCATAAAGGGCAGTGCGGACGTGTACTTGTCCTTGCCGGATCGAAAGGCATGGCAGGAGCGGCTGTGCTGGCTGCAGGTGCAGCACTGAGATCAGGCGCTGGGCTTGTACAGGCTGCCGTGCCGGACGAACTGTTCACGATACTGCAGACAGCAGTTCCGCAGGCGACATGTATAAGCACTGCTGACGATTTTTCTCATCGGTCGCTGGAAATATATGATGCTGCAGCAGTCGGACCGGGAGTAGGAGTTGATGAACAAAAATACTATACCATAA
>CAKQNZ010000085.1 GCA_934255435.1 uncultured Clostridia bacterium
CTACAGGTGCAGGCAATCCTGCAAAGTATATGAAGTTATGGCTTGAAGCAGGCATCAAAGTGATACCGGTAGTCCCTTCTGTATCATTTGCAAAACTGGCGCAGAGAAACGGAGCTGCAGCAGTTATCGCAGAAGGTGGAGAAAGCGGCGGTCACATAGGGGAACTGGCGACTATAACGCTCGTCCCACAGGTCTGCGATGCAGTGGATATCCCTGTGATCGCAGCAGGCGGCATAGCTGACGGAAGAGGCGTGGCAGCAGCACTGGCTCTGGGAGCAGAAGGCGTGCAGCTGGGTACAAGGTTCCTGACAGCAAAAGAGTGCAGCATCCACGAAAATTACAAGAAAAAAGTCCTGAAAGCATCCGATACATCGACGATAGTTACGGGCAGAAGGCTCGGACATCCTGTAAGAAGTATCAAGAACCAGTTCGCAAGAGAATATTCAAAGATGGAATATACGGATATCTCCAATGAAGATCTGGAAAAAATGGGTGAAGGCAAGCTCAGACTTGCGGTCATAGAAGGCGATGAGAAACAGGGTTGTTTCCTGGCTGGTCAGATCGCAGCTATGGTGAATAAAGAGGAAACCTGTGAAGAGATCATAAAAAGTCTCGTAGAAGATACAGACAGAGTTTTAAGGAGGCTCAGGGAATGGGAAAAATAGCATTTGTTTTTGCCGGTCAGGGTGCTCAGCACACAGGAATGGGCAAAGAAATATCAGAAAACGTCAGCGCAGCTGCTGATATTTTTGCAAAGGCAGACTCGGTGAGGCCGGGTACTTCGCAGCAGTGCTTCGAGGGAAGCAGTGAACTTCTCGCAGAGACAAAGAATACACAGCCGTGTATATATACTGTAGATATGGCTATGGCTGCTGCACTTGAAGCAAACGGCATCAAGGCTGATATGGCGGCAGGCTATTCACTGGGAGAGCTGGCAGCTCTCGCATATGCAGATTCATTTTCTTTTGAAGACGGTCTCCGTCTTGTGAGCCAGAGAGGCGCTATCATGCAGAAAGCCTCTGAAGCCTGCGATTCAGGTATGATGGCTGTTCTTAAATTATCAGATGAGAAGATAGAAGAACTCAGCAGCAAATATACGAAAGTATATCCGGTAAACTTCAACTGCAACGGGCAGGTAACTGTGGCCGGAGACAGAGCACAGCTGGATCAGTTCAAGGATGATGTCAAGGAAGCTAAAGGCCTTGTGAGGATCCTTGAAGTGAGCGGCGGATTCCATTCACCGTTCATGAGTGATGCCGCTGAAGAGTTCAAGACAGTTCTCGAAAATGCAGATATAAAAGATGCAAATATTCCTGTATACTCCAACTGGACAGCAAAACCGTATGAAGGAGATTACAAAAAAGCTCTGGAAATGCAGATCGCCAATCCTATTAGATGGAAGAACATCATCGAGGACATGATCGAAAACGGTGCGGACACATTCATCGAACTTGGACCGGGAACTGCTCTCTCGAAGATGATAACAAGGATCTCTAAAAAAGTCAGGATGTTCAATGTCAAGGATGCAGAAAGCCTTGAACTGACATTAAAAGGAGTGAAAGAAAATGCTTAACGGAAAAGTTGCAGTGATCACAGGCGGAAGCCGTGGTATAGGCAAAGCGACAGCACAGAAGCTGGCGTCGCTTGGCGCAGATATAGCCGTTGTCTACAGAAGCGAGGATGCAGCTGCAGCGGAACTCTGCAGCGAACTGCAGCAGCAGGGCGTGAAGGCAGAGCCTTTCAAGCTGGACGTTTCTGTATATGATGATGCGAAAGAAACGGTCGACAGGATAATGGAGACTTTCGGTCACATAGATATACTTGTAAACTGCGCAGGCATCACGAAAGACAGACTCATCGCAATGATGAAGGAAGATGGATTCGATGCTGTCATAAATGTTAATCTCAAAGGTACATTCAACATGATCAAACACTGTACGCCTGTATTCATGAAACAGAGGAGCGGCAAGATAATCAATCTGGCATCTGTTTCGGGCATCATAGGCAATGCAGGACAGGCGAACTACAGCGCATCCAAGGCAGGTATAATAGGTCTGACAAAGTCAGTTGCCAAGGAGCTTGCAGGAAGAGGCGTATGCTGCAACGCAGTTGCACCGGGATTCGTTGCAACTGAAATGACAGCAAATCTCAGCAAAAACAACAAGCTGGTCGATCAGATACCGATGAAGAGGATGGGACAGCCTGAGGAAGTGGCGGAACTCATCGCATTCCTCGCATCACCTGTATCGGATTATATAACAGGCGAAGTGATAAAGATCGATGGCGGTATTGCAATTTAAACAGGAGAGAAAACAATGGACAGAAGAGTTGTTGTTACGGGTATAGGTGTTGTATCACCCGTAGGAAATGATATAGATACATTCTGGAACAATCTTATTTCGGGATATGTAGGCATAGGTCCTATCACAAGATTCGACACTTCGGACTACGCAGTGAAGATAGCAGCTGAAGTAAAGGATTTCGACCCGGCAAGATACATGAAGAAGCCTGATATCAGAAAGTCAGATCTCAATGTACACTATGCAATGGATGCAGTAGGCCAGGCAATGGATATGAGCGGTCTTGAAGGCAAACTGGTGCCGGAAAGATCAGGCGTATACTTCGGTTCAGGTATCGGCGGTATAGGCACTTTTGAAAACGTATATGAAAAAATGATGAACAGAGGCCCGAGAAGCGTATCTCCTTACTTCATACCGATGATGATACCTAACATGGCAGCAGGTACCATTGCTATAAGATACGGCTGCAGAGGTGCTGCACTGCCGGCAGTTTCGGCATGCGCATCAGGCACTAACGCTCTCGGTGAAGCATACAGAGTCATAAAGCACGGATATGCAGATGTGGTCATCTCAGGCGGTACTGAGGCAGCTATCACAAAGAGCAGCGTAGCAGGATTCATAAATATGCAGGCCCTCAATCATGAGCCGGATCCGCTGAAAGCAAGTCTGCCGTTCAATATCAACAGAGGCGGATTCGTTATCGGAGAAGGCGCAGGAGCACTCGTGCTTGAAGAGTATGAACATGCTGTGAACAGAGGAGCAAAGATACTGGCTGAGTTCAAGGGATACGGCTCCACATGCGACGCACATCACATGACGGCACCGGATCCTGAAGCAAAAGGTGCTTCAGAAGCTGTCAGAGCAGCATATCTGGAATGCGGCAGTCCTGATGCATCAGAAATATATGTCAATGCACACGGTACAGGAACTCCGCTCAACGACAAGTCAGAGACTCTGGCACTGAAGAAAGTGTTCGGAGATGATGCATACAAGCTTACGATAAGTTCAACAAAGTCAATGACAGGCCATATGCTGGGAGGTACAGGCGCAGTTGAAGCGGTTGCATCAATACTGGCTCTGGACAAAGGCATAATACCTCCGACAGTTGGTCTTGATGCACCGGATCCTGACTGCGATCTGGATTATGTTCCGCTCAAGGCAAGAGAAGCTCAGCTGAAATACGCTATGTCTACATCACTGGGATTCGGCGGACATAATGCATGCATCGCTTTCGAGAAAGGAGAATTCTGATGAACAAGGAAGAATTGATGACAATACTTCCTCACAGAGACAATATGCTCCTTGTTGAAGAAGCATATGTTGAAGACGGACGCTCCCACGGCAGATATGAAATAAAGGGCACAGAGTGGTTCCTTAAAGGTCATTTCCCGGGAAAACCTGTTGTGCCTGGAGTCATTCTCTGTGAGATGATGGCCCAGTCGACATGTGTCCTGCTTCAGGACAGGATGGAAGACGGCATGACTCCTTTTTTCACAGGCATCAAAGACGTAAGATTCAAGACTCCGGTGCTTCCGGGAGACGTGTTTGAATCAGAGTGTGAGATAATAAAGGAAAAACCGCCTTTCTACTTTGCCAAGGGTAAAGGATTCGTTGACGGTAAACTGTGCGTTAAAGCAGAGTTTTCATTTGCACTGATAAAAGAGGAAGAGCAGAATGACTAAGAGACTTGTGATTACAGGAATGGGAGCTGTCACTCCTATCGGTATCGGTACAGATGTTTACTGGAGCAATCTGCTTGCAGGTAAAACCGGTATCGATTATATAAAGAGTCTGGACATAGAGGATCTTCCTGTGAAAATTGCAGGCGAGGTCCGTGATTTCGATCCAAAGGATTATATGCCGAGAAAAAAGGCGAATGAAATGGACAGATTCATGCAGATGACATTTGCAGCTGCATCGGAGGCTATAGAGCACAGCGGCCTTGAAATAGAGCCGTACAGGACAGGTATAACCATAGGAACTGCTCTGAACGGTATAGGTACTATAACAGAAACTGAGCGTACATACAACGCTGCAAAGATAAAGAAAGTCGGACCGAGGTTCCTGGCAAAATCGCTGGGCAATATATGTGCTTCACATATAGCTATAGCTCACGATATAAAGGGACCGAGCATGACGCTCAATACAGCATGTGCATCAGGCGGCGATTCCATAGCACTGTCAGCGATGCTACTGCGTTCCGGTATGGCAGACGTCATGGTGGCAGCCGGAGGTGAAGCCGGTGTCAATACGATACTGATACAGTCGCTGGCATCAGCAATGGCTCTTTCAACAGCTAACGAAGATCCTCAGAAAGCATGCAGACCTTTCGATTCAGGCAGGACAGGCTTTGTCATCGGAGAGGGAGCAGGCGCCCTTGTAATAGAGACTGAGGAGCATGCTCTGGCCCGTGGTGCGGAGATATATGCTGTCCTCGAAGGCTGGGGAAACAATACCGATGCATATCATCCGGTAACACCAAAGCCTGACGGTGAGGGAGAGATCCTTTGCATGAAGCAGGCTCTTGAGATCGCAGGCATCGGACCGGAGGCAGTGGGATATATCAATGCTCACGGTACGGCTACACACAAGGGAGATGTAGTTGAAAACAATGCAATAAAAAGTGTTTTCGGAGCAGATTCATCAGTAAGGATAAATTCTACAAAAGCCTCCACAGGGCATATGATGGGAGCTGGCGGTATAACGGAAGTCATAACCTGCATAAAGGTCATGGAAACCGGTATCATACCGGCTACGCTGAATCTTGAAGACAAAGATCCTGAATGCGATATGAACTATGTTTCATCAACGGAGAAAGGTCTTGTCATAGAACATGCCATGTCCAATGCTTTCGGGTTCGGCGGACAGAATTCAAGCATCATCGTAGGAAAATACAAAGGCTGATAAAGTCTGACCCTGAAATATTACAATGGTTTCGAGCTGATGCGGACAGAAGCAATAGAAAGGGAATTAGATGGAAAATTTCGAAAAAAATTTCAATAATATAATTATTGAAGTGTACCATAATTTATTGCTTATGGAGGAAACCAAAAAGAAATACAGCAAAACTACTTTTTCGTTCAGAGATCGAAATGCTATCACATATCTGAGCAGATTCGAGGAAGGCAAAAACATAAGTGATATTGCCGGTTATCTCAGGATAAGCAGGCCTTCCGCAACCGTGCTGATCAAAAAACTCGACAAGTACGGTCTTGTAAGGAAGCATGCAGAACCGGGAAATGAGAGGAACACGATAGTTTCTCTCACTAAAAAAGGCAGACTTTTCGCTGCCTTTCAGAAAAGATATCGCAGGCGTCTGACAAAAGCGGTGTGCGACGGACTGAGCAGTGAAGAACGGGAAGCCCTTTACAAGGGAATGTGTTCCATGAACAGGTTCTTCAATGACACCATAGATGAAATGGAGTCTGTTCACCACAAGAAAAGATGACTGAGCCTATGCATCAGCAGAAATATCCTGCTGCGGCAAAGACGCTTTTTAATATCAGACATAATATGATGCCTGCAGAAACAGGCATGATGAATGCGAGGGCAGTCCATTTGAGACTGCCCGTTTCTTTTTTTATCGTGAGACATGTAGTCCCGCATGGAAAATGAAACAGGCAGAGGACTATGACGTAAAGTGCAGTCTGCCAGGTCCAGCCGTTGCTTGTCAGTATATCGCCAAGCTGTGAAATACTGGCGTAATCTGTCAGTGTACTGTTTGACAGGTAGCACATCAGTATTACAGGGATAACAGTTTCGTTAGCTGGAAATCCCAGTATGAACGCAGCGACTATCACCCCGTCAACGCCTATGAATTTCCCGAATGGCTCAAGAAAGCCTGTGAACCGGTCAAGAAGCGATATATCCCCATGATGTATATTTGCAAGCAGCCATATGACAGCACCGGCAGGAGCCGCTACAACGAGAGCACGACCCAGAACGAAGATTGTCCTGTCGAATACAGAGCGTATGATGACATCTGATATCTTAGGCTTGCGGTACGGAGGAAGTTCAAGGACAAAAGAAGATGGCACGCCTTTCAGAAATGTGACAGAAAGCAGTTTCGACACCATAAGTGTAAAAGCTATACCGAGCATGATGAAAAGTACCAGCAGTGTTCCGGCGATGGCAGAAGTGAACCTGCCTGCACCAGCAGCAAAAAATATCAGTATCAGGATTATCAGTGCAGGAAAACGTCCATTGCAGGGTACAAAAGAGTTCGTGATGATAGCGATAAGCCGTTCTCTTGGCGATTCTATGATACGGCATCCTGTCACGCCACAGGCATTGCATCCGAATCCCATACACATGGTAAGAGCCTGTTTGCCATGGGCGCCACATCTTCTGAAAACACTGTCAAGATTGAAGGCGATTCTCGGCAGATATCCGAAATCTTCAAGCAGCGTGAACAGCGGGAAGAATATAGCCATAGGCGGAAGCATTACAGAAACGACCCATGACACAGATTTGTATATTCCATCCATGAGAAACGATATCAAAGGCTCAGGAAGAGATGCTGCAGACATCAGTGTCAACAGGATATCCCCTCCTTTTTCAAAAATCACGGCTATTGCTGAAGAAATGTGATTTGCTCCGGACATCGTAAGCCAGAAAACGGCAAGCAGAAGCATCAGCATAGCAGGTATGCCGAAAGTGCGTGACGTCAGTATCCTGTCAAGCTTCCGATCGAAACTGTGAGGTTCGGCAGATGATTTCTTTGTGCATTTCTTGTATATTTCTGATGCTTCCGGCATTGTCGGATCTTCTTTACCGGATATTTTGTCAGGTCGTGGTACGGAGATTTCTTTATATACTGACTGCCATAAAATACAGATCAGATCGTCGAGTCCCTGCTTTTCTCTGGCAGCCGCAGGAACGACAGGAATCCCAAGGATCTCTTCAAGAAGCCGGATATCTGTATGTATCCCTTTTTTTGAGGCTTCATCTATCAAGTTCAGACAAAGCACGGCATTGCGGGTGACAGACAGGATCTCCCGTATCAGTATGAGATTGCGCTCGAGACATGTAGCGTCGGCAACAAGGAGGATCATGTCAGCCTTGCCGGACCGGATATATTCCGATGTGACTTGTTCGTCAGGAGAGGCTGAGTCAAGGGAATAGGCGCCGGGCAGATCCACAAGGTGAAAAGTCGTATCTTTGTACACGAATTTTCCCTCGGCATTGCTTACTGTTTTGCCGGGCCAGTTGCCGGTATGCTGTTTCATCCCGGTCAATGCATTGAATACTGTGCTTTTTCCTACGTTTGGGTTGCCTGCAAGGGCAATGGTCTTTTCTTTCATATGACACCTCTTTGATTTGATTATATGGTTTTCGCCGGGCAAATGTTCAGGGGCGTATATCCGGATGTATGTGATGCAGTGGGAAAGGCATATCATGCAGGCAGCATGTTTTCCGGATACCGCCTGCATGATATCAAAAGAGCGTCTGGAGCTCAGATATGCCTGGGTCCAGATATACGAAGTCATATCCCGCAGATATATATTTTATCGGAGTCCTCTTTGCGCAGTGCAAGGACAGTACCCATGATCTCATACGCAGCAGGATCACCTGACGGGCTGCGAAATAAAAGTTTGATTTTTGCTCCTGGCTGAATCCCGTAACCGGAATATTTATCAGAGCTCTTGACTTCGCCGCCGATATGCTTTATTATATATTCACTGCCTTTTTCTGCATCAGATAAAGACAAATGCAATGATTCCATTATTTATGCCTCCTTGTATCCAAGGATATGCAGACAGGAACTTCACTGTGAAAAAAATGTTAAAATAAAATATAAAAATACTTGACATGAAGTTCGGATAGTGGTATTATAATTTTTGTCGGCAGCGAAAAACGAAAGTTGCTGATGGACATGGCGGTGTAGCTTAGTTGGCTAGAGCGTCCGGTTCATACCCGGAAGGTCGGTGGTTCGACTCCACTCGCCGCTACCATATGTGGGCGCTTAGCTCAGCTGGGAGAGCATCTGCCTTACAAGCAGAGGGTCACAGGTTCGAGCCCTGTAGCGCCCACCAT
>CAKQNZ010000086.1 GCA_934255435.1 uncultured Clostridia bacterium
ACTCCGCCGGTCATGATAGACAGAGAAATGTTCGAATCTCTGTTCATAAATCTCATGCTCAATGCACAGCAGGCAATGCCGGAAGGCGGCACTATAAGACTTAAAACAGAATTCGACAGGAACCGGAACATGGTATGCGCATCTGTGAGAGACAGCGGCAAAGGCATACCTTCGGATATTTCCGGCAAAATATTCGACCCGTTCTTCACCACAAAGGACACCGGCACAGGAATGGGTCTTGCTATAGCACTGAGGACAGTTGAAGCGCACAGGGGAATGATCGAAGTGGAAAGCATCGAAGGTGAAATGACCCAGTTCACGATAATGCTTCAGGCGCTCCCTGAAGAGGAGGATGATGAATAATGGAAAAGAAAAAGATCCTGGTAGTAGACGATGAACAGCATGTAAGACAGCTCATAGGCAAAGTCCTCGAAAAAGAGGGCTATGAAGTCCTGACTGCCGGAAACGGCGAAGAAGGTCTTGATGTTTTCCAGAAACACAACATAGATCTTATCATAAGCGACATCAAAATGCCGAAGATGTCCGGCATAGAATTCCTGCACAAAGTCAAGGAGCAGGAACCCGGCGTGGGCTTCATACTGATAACAGCCTTCGCCACTATGGAAACAGCCATAGATGCTATCAAAAGCGGCGCTCAGGACTACGTCACCAAGCCCTTCGATATCAAGGAGATAATCACAGCGGTCAAGAAAATACTCATTTCCGCTGAGCACGAAGACAACATAACATACGATCTCGGCAGCCCCGACGACACGAAAACCAAGAGCAGCAGCCCTGCAATGCAGCAGGTGCTGCAGCTGGCAAAGAAAGTATCGGCATCCGACGCTACAGTCCTCATACTGGGCGAGACAGGCACCGGCAAAGAAGTAATTTCCACAGCCATACACAACTGGAGCAGACGCAGCGACAAACCAATGATAAAAGTCAACTGCGGAGCCATACCCGACAACCTTCTGGAAAGTGAACTTTTCGGATATGAAAAAGGAGCTTTCACCGGTGCAGCATCATCAAAACCCGGACGGTTCGAATTTGCGGACGGAGGCACCATATTCCTGGACGAGATAGGAGATATAGCGCCGCAGCTCCAGGTCAAACTACTGCGTGTACTGCAGGAAAAGACGTTCGAACGTCTCGGCGGCATACGTCCGGTCACAGTGGATGTCCGTGTAATAGCTGCCACCAACAAAGACCTTAAGGAAGCTGTCAGAAACGGAGAATTCCGTGAAGACCTCTACTACAGACTCAACGTAGTGCCGATAAATCTGCCGCCGCTGAGAGAGCGCAGAGAAGATATCAGTGATCTGGTGAACACATTCCTCCGCTCCGCTGCAGGCATATCAGGAGGCACTATCAAGACCATGAGTCCTGAGGCAATGGAATATCTCATGAACTACAACTGGCCCGGCAACATACGTGAGCTTGAGAATATCGTAGAGCGGTGTGTCGTAATAACTGAAAGCAATGTCATAGATGCAGACAGTCTCCCTCAGGAAATACTCTCCTACGGTAAAGAGGACGCCCCGGCATCCGGATCTTATGCAGGACACCCCGCATCAGACAGCGAAGTTCCTCTCAACAGTGCTATAGACGACAGAGAAAAAGAAATAATAATCAAAGCGCTCAGGGAGCACGACGGCAACAAAACAAAGACGGCACTGGCTCTTGGCATAAGCAGACGTTCCCTGCACCGCAAGATACAGAAATACGAGATAACCGAGATCTGATCAAAGATTTCACTGCAGGCAGGCTGACAAAAGTCTGCATCAGGATCTCATATCCGTATGATCGATATATAATATGATCTCCGGCGGCTGCACCGACCCTGATGGTGCAGCCGTTTGTTCGTACATATACAGAAAACCGGGATGCTGGTTCCCGTTCCAGCATCCCGGTTTTCTGTAAGTCATCATTTATTATTTATATGTAGAAAGGCTCAAAATGTCTTTTTCTATGCAGCTTTAGGAGTATGATCGTCTGCGCTGTTCACAGTTTCCTCGTCATCATCCTTGAGCGTCGATTCTTCATCTATCATTGCTTCTACCTCAGGAGACCAGAGATGTCCGAATGTAGTGTCGCCCTTGAAGAAATCTTTTCCGTAGCAGAGGAGACAAGCCAGTATACCTACTGCCAGGCCCCATGCAGAACCCTTTATTACCAGTACACCTGCGATAACGCCTGCGATACCAAGATCCTTGAAGCTCTTAGCCTGCTGTACTCCGATACGTACACTTACGAAGCCCTGTACTACCAGTGTCAGCGACAATGCTACTGAAAGTATAGGTTCAACAAGAGATACGATAGGCATCAGCCAGTAACCAGTGAATGTTCCGAATCTGAAGCATGCAGCACCTCCGAATATGGAGCCCATGCTCTTCTTGCCCTTCTTGTATCTTTCGCAAACAACTACCTGCATTGCTGCCCAGAGAGGTCCGCACATCGTTACGTCAGGACCTATGATACCCATTATAGTGTTTCTGATACCGAATATCAGGTGAGCTCTGTTAGGGTTGTAGTCGATCTTTTCATCAGGTCTTGTGATATCAGCATCGTGTATGAGAGACTTGCTCTGTACTACGTCGCCGAACAGTACGATGTAAATTGCCAGAACTGTAGGTATAGCGCTTATGAATTTGCCGAGGCTCGGCCATCCCAGTGCGCCCCATGGTACCCAGTCAGTCCACAGTGTTGCAAAGTCAGGATGCGAGAATCCCCATTCGATGGAAGGTAATCCGCTCTCGCCTACCAGCGGAGCAACAAATACTGCGATAAGTACTGCCGGGAGTATACCCAGGTTAGCGATAGTCTCAAACACTTTATTCTTCGTGCTGAGTCTCTTGAACCCGTTGGAGAACAGCAGGTAGAATGCTATTATCAGACATATCGTAGTCGTATAAGGCATTGCAGCGAATTTGTTGTCGTCATTGAATATCATGTATATAGCTGATATTCCGGCTCCCAGTATTACGCCGGATTTGATTGCCGGCGGGATCAGGTTTACAAGCTTGCCTGCGATACCTGTAACGCCCAGGATTATGGAGAAAACTCCCAGGGTTATTTCAAAAGCACACAGTGCCTGCATACGTGCCTGCCCTTCCGGGAAAGTGAGGCAGTAGGCAACGAGAAGCGGTATTGCCGGTGTGATCCATCCCGGTACTACCGGGTCTCCCAGAAATGTATGCCAGGTGTAGAAGAAACCGTTGAGTATAACTATTGCAAGCGCTACTTCGAACGGCATCCCCAGGTTATCCTGCAGAAGCGGGATAGCTCCAAGACATACTGCACACATCAGCAGACCCTGTATGTAATCTGCGATCTCAAAACGATAATGGATGAATGGAAAACGTACTTTGAACGGACCAGCCTTTATATATGGTTGTTCGTGTCCGTATGGCATATATTCCTTCATGATACACCTCCTGAAAATAAATAATATGTTTTATAAATTCCTTGAAACCCTTTGTTCCTTGTTTCGCCAATATATAAAGCAACACTCGTGCCAGATATCACAGTTCCATCATAAAAGCTTTATATATTTTTTATAAATTCTCCCAAAAGTGTTGAAAATACAAAGTTTCTGCAATTCATATTTTTTTTCAGAACATTCACCTGCCCTGCACTGTGCAAGGTGGGCGCACTGTGCACATGGGGCGGGCAGACCGGGCATGCGCCCGTTTTTTGTGACACCTTTGTCCCACTTTTCCGCACACCTGCCCCCGCATATATGACAGCATCTTATTTATTTAGATAAAATTTCTCTTATTTTCCGATTTTACTTGACATCTTCCTGCAAAATACCATATAATCTAATCGTGGTTATCCCCCTGATAACCTCATTAATCTCTAATCCCAATACCCCTTTTAACAAAACAGAACTTTCGAAGTTCTGTTTTGTTTTTTTGTCATCACATATCTTTCACTTTATATTATCACCATCTGTTGCTATAATATAAGCTATGAAACATTCAGCGATAAAATACAATGAGGAATTATATCATAACGGTATCACTGATTTCTATTTCAGCGGTATGAAAAAAGGCGTGCTGGATATCGAAACCACAGGTCTCGATCCTTCGAGAAACAAATTCATCCTCGGAGGTCTCTATGACTGTGAAAGCCGTACCATGCACCAGTATTTTGCAGAAAACCGCACCCAGGAGCAGGAGGCACTTGACGGATTCATATCCCAGCTCCAGGATGTCGATATGGTGTTGACATACAACGGCAGGCACTTTGATATACCTTTCATTGAAAAACGGCTAAGAAAGGCGTCTGAAGTCTCTGGAAGTGTGTCAGGAACGCATCTTCCCGCTGAAACATACAGTATGCCCTACAATCTCGATCTTTATCTTGTTCTCAACGGTCATTCACCTGTACGGCGATTTGTTCCGAATATGAAACAGAAAACGATCGAAAACTATATGGGGCTGTGGCAGGATCGCAAGGACGAGATATCCGGAGCCGAGAGCGCAGAGCTCTATGTCCGCTACGAAAAAAGCGGTGACAGATCTCTTGCGGATAAGATCCTGCTCCACAACAGCGATGATATCCTGCAGCTGACAAGGCTCATGAAGATCATAAACAAATGCGATTTTCACAAAGCCATGTTCTATCTGGGATTTCCGGCAGGACCGCTGACAGTGACCAGGATAAGGACAGGGCGGGATCATCTGGCTGTTTCAGGTATACAGAGAAAATGCGCTATGGACTATATGTCGTTTTTCAGTTCCTCGTATCCCGCAGAGGCACGTTTCAGCAGCCGCGACAGGGCATTTTCATTCAGGCTCCCGGCAGTCAGGAACCAGGGTCTGCTCATAGCCGACCTTGAAGCATTCGGTATAGACAAGGAGGAATTCCGCATATACCCCGGATACGGCAGCGGATTTCTCGTACTGGAAGACCCTTCCGGACACCGCCATATGGAAATAAACCATTTTATCAGAGAATTCATCAGGAAATTCCTGCTGGATATACAGTGAAGAAAGTGTGCAAGACGAAAGGAATATAAATAACATGGATATTACTGACAGTGTACAAAAAGTCAAAAACAGCAGTTTCACTCTGGCATCGCTGCCGGAGAAGACAAGAAACAATGCGCTCAGAGCCATAAACGAAGCTCTGGAAAAAAACAAAGCGGAGATATTTGCAGCAAACAAAAAAGATATGACTGCTGCGAAGGAAGAGTCTTTGCCTGATCCTATCGTGAACAGACTGAAGTTCGATGAGGGCAAGCTCAGCGGATGTATTTCCGGGATCGAAGATCTCATAAATCTTGAGGACCCTCTGTTCAGGACTTTACTCAAACGTGAACTGGACGAAGGTCTTGTGCTCACTAAAACCACATGCCCTATCGGCGTTATCGGCGTAATCTTTGAGTCAAGACCAGACGCTCTGGTACAGATAGCCTCACTTTGCATAAAAAGCGGCAACTGCGTGATACTCAAAGGCGGCAGCGAAGCAAAAAACACAAACAGGATACTCTTCGATACTATCTATAACGCAGCCATTGCTGCCGGACTTCCTGAGGACTTCGCACTTCTCATTGAAGACCGCTCCGGCATAGATGAGCTTCTCAAGTGTCACGAATATGTAGACCTGCTCATACCAAGAGGTTCGAACCAGTTCGTACAGTATATAATGAACAATTCAAAAATACCTGTGATGGGTCATGCTGACGGTATCTGCCATATATATGTTGACGGCGCTGCCAATATCGAAAAAGCTGTACCTGTCATCATAGATTCGAAGACCCAGTATGTGGCAGCCTGCAACACAGTAGAAACACTGCTGGTACACAAGGATATCGCAGACGTCGTGCTCCCTGCACTGGCTGATGCTTCCGGAAGCCGTGTCGAATACAGATGCGATGACAGATCCGTATCTTTGATACCATGCAAACCGGCTGATGAAAAAGACTTCATGACAGAATATCTCGACTATATACTGTCAGTCAAGGTAGTCGACAGCATAGACGAAGCTATCGAACATATCAACAGGTACGGTTCACATCACACAGACTGCATCATCACAGAAGACAATGATTCAGCAGCGAAATTCATGTCCCTTGTGGACTCTGCAGGAGTTTATCTGAACTGCTCCACAAGGTTCGCAGACGGATTCCGCTACGGATTCGGCGCAGAAGTAGGTATCAGCACAGGAAAACTCCACGCCAGAGGGCCTGTAGGACTTGACGGCCTTGTGACATACAAATACAAGCTCACAGGAGACGGCCAGATAGTTGCAGACTACGCCAGCGGCAGTTCCACATTCAAGTTCAGAGATCTTATGTGACCTCAAACACATTGTCCCATCAAAATACCGACCTCCAAAAGTCAGATCCAAAATCTGACGATTAGAGGTCGGTACAAGTTCATATTCATTTTTTCTTTATAAAATTTTCGATCACATCATCTGCTGCTTTCCAGATGCTCTGCCAGTGCCTTGACTGCATTGTCTATATGCTCACCAAGAGAAATACCTTCTACACTGACAACATGTATATGACATCTGTTGATCGGCAGCAGTATCTTGTATGTATGACTGCCGCCTATCGCTGCTGCCATCGCAGGCGTGAGTTCTCCCATCATGGCATTGGCGTTAAGTATCCCTATGACGCCCATTACTATATCGACATGCTTCATGTTATGCACTATAGCATTCTCACCGGTAGCACCCTCGCTGGCGCCGGCCTTGAGCATCTGTGCCGTTGCTGCCGAATTTGTCCCCAGAGCGATTATCTCAAGCTCAGGGAATGCCTTCCTGACCCTTTCTACTATAGCTTTGCCGATACCTCCGCCCTGTCCGTCTACTACTGCCACATTCATGATATACCTCCACTGTCTGAAATCAGTCGACCTCGAATATATTCCGTTCAATAGTGATATTTTACCATATTTCTGCAAAACAGCCAACTATTCCGAAGTAATATCCCACATCGTTATATCTGCAACACCAGACTCACAGAAACCGGATCACAGATCCAGCTTGTAATCTCCATCCTTTATAGCTCCCGCCATTCTAAGAAGCCTGTCTATTATCAGAGTCAGAACAGCCGGAAGGAAAATTTGCAGCAGTAAAACTTTCCATAATGTATCCAGTGTGAATCCCATATCAGTGAAAGTGCCTATCTGGCCTACAAGCCCTGATGTACCCATACCTGCCCCGACAGCGATATTAGTCATCTTGAAAACGCATGTCGATAATGGTCCGATTATCGCTCCGGCCAGCGTTGGCGGAACAAGTATCCATGGGTTCTTTATTATATTCGAAACCTGCAGCATCGATGTGCCAAGTCCCTGTGCCACCAGACCGCCTATACCGTTCTCTCTGTAGCTGGCAACAGCAAAACCTATCATCTGGGCGCAGCATCCTACAGTAGCTGCACCGGCTGCAAGACCGCTTAACTCCATCATAATACATATCGCAGCGCTTGAGATCGGTGCAGTGAGCGCAAGACCTACTATCACTGAAATAAATATACCGAATAAAAACGGCTGCCATTCTGTAGCTGTCATTATCAAACCGCCCAGTTTGACCATACACCAGCCTATAGCCGGTCCGGCGAATTTTGCGCCAAGAGCGCCCACTATCAGGGTCACCGCAGGAGTTACCAGTATATCGATCTTCGTCTCTTTTGAAACCATCTTACCGAACTCAGCACCAAGAGCAACAGCGATGAACGCCCCTGCAGGACCACCCGAAGCAGCTATGCCGAATCCTGTCATAGACGCCCCCATCATACCTGTCACAACACTTGTAAAAAGCACAAGCGGCGGTGCTTTAAGGCTCCATGCTACAGCCACGCCTATAGCAGCGCCCATATATGTCTTAGCCTGAGCACCTACCTCTACAAAAAATGATGATATCACATTTTCGCCAAAAAGATTTGCCGTCTGCACGCCTATCGTATCAAAAATAACGCCTATCAGCAGTGATGCAAAAAGTCCCAGCGCCATTGCTGAAAGAGCTTCCTGAAGATATCTCTTAGCTGATATCTCTATATCCTTTCGCTTGAAAAACCCAATCTTCTCCTGAGTACCGTCAGCCGGCACCGCACCTCTTGTTTCCATATTCATCCTCCTGTAAATAAATGCAATTATAACCTATATATGATATCAGGATATATGTACACATGTCAAGACATCATCGTATACAAAAGAATAAGATAATAGAGGATTGCGTAGCGGCCACCTGTCGCTCCTACGCCTTTGGCTTCGCTTGGAGACCTATCCCCAGATCTGCGATCTGGCGGAAGGTCCCATGCGAGAGTTCCCCGGCTTCAGCCGGACTGGAACTCACCGCTCAC
>CAKQNZ010000087.1 GCA_934255435.1 uncultured Clostridia bacterium
GCTGTAAAGGATGGTTACGATAATATAGGATTTATCGGCGGAAAGGAAACTCCGGCAGTAAAACGATACGGCTACGGATTCGTCCAGGGAGCAGATGCCGCAGCAAAGGATATGGGCCTGAGCAGCAAAGTAAAACTCAGATACAGCTATACAGTGGCAGACAAGGTCGGAAAGAAAGCATCCGGCTGGTACGGCAGTGGTACTCAAGTCATCTTTGCATGCGGAGCAGGTGTATCAGAGACTGTCTGCAAGGCAGCAGAAGATTCAGAGGGGAAAGTCATAGGATCAGATGTGGATCAGAGCAGCATCTCTGAAAATGTCATGACTACGGCTGAGAAAAATATAGGCTCTGCAGTAGATGATGTGCTCAGGGGATATGCAGGAGGCTCTTTCAACGGCGGCACAGCCTTCAACTACGCTGCCAAGAACGACGGCGTGAAACTCGAAATGAAAAACAGCCGGTTCAGCAAATTCACCAGCGATGACTACAGCAGTATATTCAGCCGGCTCAAAAAAGGCAGTGTGGATCTGAAAAAGGATACAGAGGTGGATTCCATTGAAGATATCCTCGGTACACATGTGGAACTCGTAAAATGATTTTCCAGTCATCTTTCCCCGTATATGACATACATTTTAGGGGAAAGGGGGTTTTTCTGTGTCCGGGAATATCAGAAAGCGGAAAAAAATACTATGCGCTGTCATGGTGATGATGGTGGCAGCAGGAAGCGGTTTCATGGGGGTAAGAAAATTCGTCACCCAGGACAGGAGCATAAATCTTGCAGACGAGTATGAGCCTGTATCGAATACAGCAGAGGACAGATCGCAGGACAGCGGCGGCTTCAGCATAGATGCAAAAGCTGCAGTGCTCATAGACGGCAGCAGCGGCAGAGTGCTTTATGAGAAAGATCCGTATAAGCACCTTCCTCCGGCTTCGGTAACGAAAGTAATGACGCTGCTTCTTGTGATGGAAGCCTGCAGCAGCGGGAAGATAAGCCTCGATGACAGCGTCACTGTATCAGAACGTGCTGCAGGAATGGGCGGAAGCCAGATGTATATGGAGCCGGGAGAGCAGCATACTGTAAGAGAGCTTCTGAAAGGTGTGATAATGGTCAGTGCCAATGACGGATGTGTTGCACTGGCAGAATACGTTTCAGGGAGCGTAGAGGACTTCGTCGATGCAATGAATGCCAGAGCCGGCAAGATGGGCCTTGAAAACAGTCATTTCGTGAATACCAACGGTCTTCCTGTAGCAGACCATTATTCCTGTGCATATGATATAGGGATGATATCGAGGGAACTGATAAAATACGAAGAAGCACGCAAATGGTTCACCACATGGCAGGATACTGTGAAGGTGGGTCTGCCCGGAAAGAAACATGACTTCACGCTGACGAATACCAACAAACTGATAAGGTCCTACAACGGTGCTACAGGCATCAAGACTGGGTTCACACAGGATGCAGGATACTGCCTTTCAGGCTCGGCAGCAAGAGGTCAGACCAGCATGATAGGAGTAGTGCTGGGCTGCAAGACAAGCAAGATAAGGTTTGCAGAAATGTCAAAGCTCCTGGACTATGGCTTTGCATCATACGAGACAGTGAAAATAGCAAAAGCCGGAAGCAGGATAAGGTGTATCGATGTTTCAAAAGGAGAGGAAACATCAGTATACGCAGTGACTAAGGATGACGCAGGCGTGACAGTGAAAAAAGGCAGCGCCGGGAAAGTGAAGAAAAAGATATATGTGGAGCCGTCGCTGACAGCACCAGTGAAAAAGGGAGAAAAGATCGGTACGATAACCGTATACGAAGGCAGTAAAAAAGCCGGGGAATATGCACTTGAAGCGGACCGGAGCATAGCAAAAGCAGGTTTCATGACGACATACATACGAATGATAAAGAAACTTGCATGAGCTGCAGACAGGAGGCAGCCTTAATAAATGAAAGGGATGTGTTATTTCTTTTTCAGAGGGTACTACTTCGTGGATGCTGCATCTGAACTGCTGACAGAAAACGGCATACCCAACAGGATAGTCAAGGCACCGGTCAGGATAAGCAACGGATGCAGCTTTGCTGTTATGACACGCAGCATCGATGCTGAAGAAAGCAGCAGGATGATCAGAAAATCAGGCATCGAAATCGAGCAGACCATTATACTTTGAAATATACGTAAAGTGGGTTGAAAATGGCTGTATTTCAACGGATACAGCCATTTTTACAGTGAATAACGCATTGACATTTGGATACTTGTAGTGTATCATTTCAATAGATTTTGTGAAAACTGGAATAATTTTTTAAGTATTATATGAAGAAGACCAGGAGGTAATGATGGCGGTAAATGATCGGAGACCGTACAGTCGTGCAGTGTCGTTATTTCTGATCGTCCTGATGGTAATTGGCGTTTTTTGTATTGCAGCCATGTCTGGAGATCATTATGCATATGGAGCCGGCGAGACCGGAAAAGTTACAGCATCGGAACTCAATGTCCGCTCCGGAGCAGGCACATCGTACAAGATAATAGGCACAGTGAAAAAAGGAAAGACATTCACCATAACAGGTACAGTAAAGGACAAGTCCGGGACGAAATGGTACAAGTTCAGATACAGCTCAAAGGACGGCTATGTTTCTGCTAGATATGTCACCCTTGTAAAAGGAATCACCGTAACATCTGTAAAAGATCTCAAGGGGACCGTGAATTCGTCCGGAGGTCTGAACGTCCGCAAAGGACCGGGGACAAGCTATGCATCGCTGGGTATCATCGCAAACGGCAAGACATTCACGATAACAGGCAAGGCGAAGGACAGCAAAGGCGTATGGTGGTACAGATTCACATTCAAAAGCAAGACAGGATATGTTTCATCAAAGTATGTGAAGGCTAAATCGACAGCACCTGCTGTCACAGCTGTCAAAAATCTTAAAGGTACTGTAACAAGCTCCGATGGCGTCAATGTCAGATCCGGCATCGGCACATCATACAAGAAACTGGGCACTCTTGCCAAAGGCAAGACTTTCACGATAACAGGCAAGGCAAAGGACAGCAAAGGTGTGTACTGGTACAGGATGACCTACAACAGCAGCACCGGATATGTCCAGTCAGGATACATAAAGACTACAACGATTTCATCATCGTCCGGAGACAGCGGCAGTACCAGTACAGCTTCATACAAGATAGGAACTGTGACTGCCAGCGACGGTCTCAATGTACGTTCAGGCGCAGGAACAGGCTACAGTATACTTACAGTACTGGACAAAGGCATATCTGTTGAGATCACAGGTTCGAAGAAGGCCAGCAACGGCAAGACATGGTATTCATATAAGTATTCTTCCAGCAAAAAAGGCTATATGTGTTCAGACTATGTCAAGGTGAAGACTGTCAAGTCAGACAGCAGTTTTGAAACATATATGACGAAGCAGGGCTTTCCTGAAAGCTACAAGCCGGGTCTGAGAGTGCTCCATGCATCGCATCCGAAATGGGTGTTCAAGTCAGTAAAGACAGGCTACAGCTGGTCGTCGGCTCTTTCAAAGGAAAGTGTCATCGGCAGGAACCTTGTCAGTCCGTCATCGCCTAAGTCATACAGATCAACAGCGTCAGGTTCATACAATTCAAGGACCGGTGCGTGGACAAGATTCGACGGAAGCTGGTATGCAGCCAACTCCAAGGTCATAGCATATTATATGGATCCGAGGAATTTCCTCACAGAAAACGGAATATATCAGTTCATGACGCATAAATATGACAGTGGATCTCAGAATGCAAATACAGTAAAAGCTGTCATAAAAGGCTCTTTCATGGCCGGAAAAAATCCTGGAGGCGGTTATTCGTCATATCAGTCACTTATAAATGCAGCCGGAAAGAATACAGGTGTCAATCCGAATGTCCTGGCTGCGATGATAATACAGGAGCAGGGCTGGAGCGGCAGCAGTCTGTGTCTTGGCAACTATTCAGGCTATAAAGGATACTATAACTTCTTCAATATAGGTGCATATACGTCGGGCTCCATGAGCGCAGTACAGAGAGGTCTGTGGTACGCAAAGAGACAGGGATGGAACACACAGTACAAGTCCATAAAGGGCGGTGCTAAATTCTATGCGGACAGTTATGTCAAGGCTAAACAGGACTCATATTACACCAAGAAGTTCAATGTGAAGAACGGAGCGTCAAAAGTCGGTACACACCAGTACATGACAAATGTGGCTGCAGCAGCCAGCGAAGGCAGTCTTGTGAAGAGAGCATACAGCGGTTCAGACTATCCTGTAGTATTCGAACTGCCTGTTTACAACAGTATGCCGGCAGCAGCATGCCCTCTTCCATAGCAGGAGGTAATTTGTAAATGTATAACAGAATAAAACGTGCAGCAGCGGTGATCCTTGCAGTGGTGCTGATGATACCGATGGCGGCATCCTATAGCTTTGCAGCAGCAGGCGTATCTGTTTCCGGAGGAGACAATATAAAGGGAGGAGATACTTTCACGCTCAAAGTCACCTTCAAAGGCGGCAATATAGGAAGGGTGGACGGAGGACTTACCTACGATACCGACAGGCTGACATATATATCAGGAGGCAGCAGCAGCGGCAATTCCGGATATGTGCAGCTTACCGAGGCAGGCACAGGAGAAGCAATAACTTTCAACTTGAAATTCCGTGCAGTCAAAGACGGCATAACCACAGTGAACGTATCGACTAATGAAGTCTATGATCTGGATGAACGTGAGATGTCGTCGCTGTCAGGTTCAAAGTCAGTGAATATAGTGGGAAGCGCAGCTTCAGACAAGGCATCTTCCGCATCGACTGAACCCGCTGACGAAACATCAGACGAAAATATAGAAACAGAGACCCAGCAGAGGCGGGGCGTAGATGAAAAGCCGGCGGAAAAGACCACCAGCAGCTCAGTGAACGTGACAGCAGTGCTTGCCATAGCAGCCGCAGTAGCAGCGATACTGCTGGTGATAATAGCCATAGCACTGAAAAAAAGCCGTAAAAAAGCAAAGAGAAATAAAAAACACAGACACTGAGTCTGACATAGAGAAAAAACAGCGACTCTGATACATCGCAGGATGTGTCAGAGTCGTTTTGTTATCTGCAATTTTTAAGGTTTTCCGGATTCAGTCCTTCGAGTTCCGGTATTACGAATATGCCGTCTTTGCGTATCAGTACGTCGTCGAAGTATATCTCGCCTCCGCCGTATTCAGGTCGCTGGATCATCACGAGATCCCAGTGGACGGAGGATTTGTTGCCGTTGAAAGCGTCTTCATAGGCGGCTCCCGGCGTCAGATGGAAGCTTCCTGCGATCTTTTCGTCGAAAAGCGTGTCTTTCATCGGGTGGAGTATATACGGATTCACGCCGAGGGCGAATTCTCCGAAATATCTTGCTCCGTCATCGGTGTCAAGCAGCTGGTTTATACGCTCATTGTTGTTCGATGTCGCCTTGACTATCTTTCCGTCTTTGATCTTGAAAACTATATTTTCATAAGTGAAACCCTGTTCCTCCGACGGAGTATTGTATGATATGGTGCCATTCATGGATTCCCTTACCGGTGCCGTATATACTTCGCCATCCGGGATGTTCATCTCACCGCCGCATTTTACAGCAGGGATGCCCTTTATGGAAAATCTCAGATCTGTACCCGGTCCTTTGATGCGGACTTTGTCAGTGCGTTCCATGAGCTCTACGAGAGGATCCATAGCTTTGCTCATTTTCCTGTAATCGAGTGTGCAGACATCGAAGAAGAAGTCTTCAAAAGCCTCCTGACTCTTTCCTGCCAGCTGCGCCATCGATCCGTTTGGATATCTCAGGATCACCCATTTTGTCTTGTTGACTCTCTGGTCAAGGACAGGCTGCGTTATGGAGCTGTACATGTTGAGCTTTTCCGCAGGAACATCTGACAGCTCTGATGTATTTTCTCCGGCTCGTATCGCTATATATGCGTCCATACCTTTCATCTGCGCCAGCTGGCAGTCCTTCAGGAACTCTATCTGCTCCTCGCTGCTGCCCAGCAGTATCTCTCTCGTTATCGCAGAATCTCTTATCTCCGTATAAGGCATTCCGCCGCAGGCGTATGTGTTCTTGATGAGCTGCCTTACGAGGCTTTTACAGCATTCGCCTTCGTAGCTTATCAGTATCTTTTCTCCGGGCTGTATATCGCATGAGTATCCGATAAGAAGATCAGCCAGTTTCTTTATTCTCGGGTCCATTGTTACCTCCTGTGGTAATTATATATTTGAGAATTTGTATATACGTGTAAATTTCTGTAGCTTATTATACCCCATGTGTGTTATTTTTAAAAGGGGAAGAAGGATACAGTTTTTTCGGAGGACATCGATGAAGCATATTTTTATAATGAACCCCGCTTCCGGCAGTGTCAGCAGGCGCGACAGACTGGTGGAGAGCATAGATACAGCTGTAAAAGAAGTCGGTGCTGATCACGAGATATATTTCACAAAGCATCAGGGCGACTGTCGCCGCTATGTCGGAGAGATCTGTTCGAAGTATGAAGCTGAGGGCCGGCCGGTCAGGATATACGGATGTGGCGGAGACGGCACTGTCAATGAAGTCGTGAACGGTGCATACGGATATGAAAATGTTGAGCTCGGCATCATCCCTATGGGTACAGGCAATGATTACATACGCAATTACGGAGAGGTCTCGGATTTCAGGGATATCAGAAGGCAGCTTGCCGGCACCTCAGTGTACAGCGATGCTATCCGCTACAGAGCCGAATATAAAGGTGTTGTGACTGAAGGCTACTGCGCCAATATGTTCAACATAGGATTTGACTGTAATGTGGTGGATCTTACTGCCAGAGTCAAAAGATGGCCTTTCATCAGCGGTTCTCTGGCATATCTCGTATCAGTCGTAATAATGCTGGTTAAGAAAAAAGGCGCCGATATACGGATAGAATACAGCGACGGGCATGTAAAGGACGGAAAGATACTCCTGACCGCCGTAGCCAACGGATGCTACTGCGGAGGAGGCGTCAAAGGCGTGCCCTACTGTGATCTGAACGATGGACTCATGGATGTGAGCGTCATAAACGATATAAGCCGGAACTTTTTCATACGGGTATTTCCAAGCTATGCTAAGGGTACCCATCCCGAAAAGAAGTCTATGATAAAAAAGAAAGTACTTGAATATACAAAAGAAAAGACTCTGACCATCACAGCGAATGGCGAGAGTCTGAGACTTTGCACCGACGGTGAGATAACCACCCAGAAACGCATAGGATTCACAGCTGTGAAAAATGCTTTCAGGTTTATCGTGCCAGCTGGCGTATTGTGATCTCAGCAGATCAAAGCTCCACTGAGATCTTTTCAGAAAGACTGACGGGACCGCTCAGAAAAATACTTTCGATACGGCCGTCTTTTTTTATGATGCGGCTCACCAGTGTTCCTTCAGGCTGCTCAAGTGCAAATTCATGTTCGCCGTCCGGAAGTTTTCCGGAGAATGCGTATGACGCAGCGACAGTACCTGAAGCACAGCTTCCTTCAAAGTATGTAGTATCGACGTCACGGACATATACCACCGGGGTCATCAGATCGTTGGCAGTATCACAGAACATCACTCCGAATGCAGGTATGTCATGACTGACATGTTCGTATACATAGTCTTTGAGATTTTCGAATGTCTCATATGAAGGTGCTACATTTTCAAGTATGAGGTGAGATATGTCACCTATGTCGATGAGTATGCCGCCAGTGTTTACGGGAAGTTCATTATCTGTGAATATCAGGCTGCTGGAAGGCACCGGCATATCCATCCCGACTTCAGAAGTGTTATGATCTATGTATGCAGTGAGGATTCTTTCACATCCGCTGACACGGATATCCACGCTCTTTGCTGCAGGCAGGGATCGCAGAGACTTGTAATATGCAAAAGCTCTCGATGCGTTGCCGCAGAATTCAAGACCGCACATCTCCATTTCACTGACATCGTTTGCTGATGTATCATCGTTTTGTCTGGAACGTATAAAAGCTACCTGTGCAGCATTGAAATGACCGTCTTCCAGCAGTTTCCCTGCAACATCCACATAGTCTTTTCTGTCTGTAGGCGTGAGTACCATTATAGTGATATTGCCGGAACAGTCGGCAATTATTATATCTTTGATCTTTCCCATTGAAGACTCCATTATCTTTATAAATAGAAAATATTCTTATCAGTAAAATTTTATCACTATAAAGTCTTGCATACAACTGAATTTTAAGGTATACTTGAGAAGTTCAGAATAAATGGATAAAACAAGGAGAGTTGTCAGAGTGGTCGATCGTGCAGCACTCGAAATGCTGTGTCCTTAACCGGACCCAGGGTTCGAATCCCTG
>CAKQNZ010000088.1 GCA_934255435.1 uncultured Clostridia bacterium
TTCCTGGAGAGTCCTGTAGAGCCCCGTATGGAACAGTTTTCTGAATATGTCCCGTCGTTCCTCTGTGGACGCCAGCAGCAGCTTCAGGAAATCTCCCTGTGCTATCATGGCGATCTGTGTGAACTGATCCCTGTCTATCCCCATTATCTCCACGATGGCGCTGTTCACTTCCTTCATCTTCGTTATGACTCTGCCGTCATCAAAGTGAAGCTCTGCATTGGCTTTCTCGCTGGTAAGTCCTTCTCACCTGGTCTTTGGCCTCATATATTCGGGATTGCGCCTCACTGTATACTCTCTGCCGCCGTAGGAAAATATCAGCTCCACCTCGGTAGGAGTCGAAGCCTCTGCATACTTGGATCTGAACATACCTGCGTCACGACTGCTGCCGCTGGCCTCGCCGTACAATGCAAAAGTTATAGCGTCGAACACCGTCGTCTTACCTGCCCCTGTATCTCCCGTTATGAGATATATTCCCCCGTTTCCAAGCTTAGTGAAATCTATCTCTGTCCTGCCTGCATATGGTCCGAATGCAGACATCGTAAGTTTTACCGGTCTCATTCCCGTCCCTCCCATATATCTTCGATAAGTCTGGTGACAAAGTCACTCTGTTCATCAGACATAGGCATATCGTTCTGCATCTCATAAAAATCAGCGAATATATCCAGCGGCGATCTTTTCTCACTGCATGACGTATCAGTTATTGTCACACCGCTTCTTGTCCGCCTGTTATCGTAATCCAGCTTCATAAGATATGGATATATCACCCGCAGCCTCGCCACAGCTTCAGGCACATCTTCTTCATCTGTCAGTGTTATATGTATATAGTTGTTTTTCCATCCGGTGTCTTTATAGAAGCTCATCGCTGTCAGTTCATCGTAAGTGCCTTTCAGCTCCGTCATATCACGTAAAGGCATAAGTGGTATCTCATGTATATCCACATTTCCGGCAGATCCAATCTCTGCCACCGTCACCGATTTGTGATGTCCTGCTTCGGAAAACGAATATTTGAGAGGACTGCCGCAGTATCTTATCCGTCCGTCGACCATGTCCTGTGGTCCGTGGATATGCCCCAGTGCCACATAATCGAAATCATCGAACACCGATGCATCCACATTGTCAGATCCTCCCACCGACAGCTCTTCGGATTCGCAGCGCTGCGCTCCTGTGACGAACTGATGTGTTATAAGTATGCTGCGCCTTTCTTTATCGACAGGCATATGATCTACAGCAGTCCTTACTGCATCCGTATATGACACTATGCTCTCCGCTTCATCGGAGAAAGCTTTCCGCACATGCACCGGCTTTATGAAAGGCAGCATGAATACATCCACCGGGCCATGCTCATCCTCTATGCTCACCGGTTCTATATCGCCGTTATATACAGGCGACAGATAGATGCCTGCACTGTCCATCAGCCTGTTTCCGAACGACAGTCTCTCCGGCGAATCATGATTGCCGCTTATTATGAACACAGGTATATCCAGGGCTGCCAGCCTCACGAGAAAATCATCGAAGGCTTCCACTGCTTCAGCTGAGGGCACAGGCTTGTCATATACGTCACCTGCTATGGCGATACAGTCAGGTTTCTCGTCCGCTATGATCCTGATGATCTCCCTGAGTATGTATCTCTGATCCTCTGTCATCGAAAATCCGTTGACTCGCTTGCCTATGTGCAGATCAGACAAATGTATCAGTTTCATATATCATTCCTCCCACATTTCTTTTATATGAGCCATTATACCAAACAGCCGTTTCGTTTGCAATATTTTTCCATATTCAAAAGACCGCCTTTTTCCGACGGTCTTTGATTTCTTTCATTATTATATGAATGATACTACAGCTTCCAGCCTACTGCTTTTTCTCTCGATCCTATGAATCTCCTGTATATGCCTTCCTGCTTCATGAGTTCTTCATGTCTGCCCTGCTGCACGATCCTGCCCTTGTCGATGACTACGATCTGGTCTGCGTGGCGCACTGTCTTGAGACGGTGGGCTATCATTATGACTGTTTTGTCGGCTGTCAGAGCCTCCACGGCTTCAGTCAGCTCTTTTTCATTTTCCGGGTCCACGTTGGCTGTAGCTTCGTCCAGGATTATCACCGGTGAATCCTTCATCACAGCTCTTGCGATGGATATACGCTGTTTCTCTCCTCCGGAAAGTGTGGCTCCACCTTCACCGATGACTGTATCGTATCCGTCAGGCAGCGCCATTATGAAGTCGTGACAGCATGCTTTCTTTGCAGCTTCTATGACCTCGTCCATGGATGCGTTTTCTCTGCCGAATCTGATATTGTTGGCTATTGTGTCTGCGAACAGGTATACATTCTGGAACACGAAGCTGAAATTTTTCATAAGGCTGTCCATGCTGTACTCTCTGACGTCGATACCGCCCAGCTTTACGGAGCCTTCGTCTACATCCCAGAATCTCGAGATGAGGTTGCAGAGAGTTGTCTTGCCGCCTCCGGAAGGTCCTACGATGGCAAGTGATGATTTTTCAGGTATATGCAGGCTGATGCTGTCTATTATCTTTCTCTCGTCATAAGAGAAGCTGATGTTCTCTACATCTATATCGTGGTTTTCAGGTTCCACCTGTCTGCCGTCGATATCCATGGTGTCAAGATCCAGTATAGTCTGAGCCTTGTCCACGGACACATCCACTGTATGGAGCAGTGCGTTGTAGCTGCCGGCCTGTTCAAGGCTGCTGTAAAGGATGAAGCTGCATATCATCATACCTATGCATACCATGATGTCCATGCTGCCGCTGAGATAGAATGCTGCCGAGCAGAGCACCATCACTGCACCGGTTATCTTCGTTATGCTGTTCTGCAGTGTCATGAAAGGAATGAACGTGAATTCCATCTTCGTATTGATATCTGCATTGTGTTCTATCGTATCATTGAGGCGCTTCATTCTCTTACCTGTCATATTGTACGACTTGACTTCCGATATGCCCTGTATGTATTCCATGGTCTCGCTTACAAGCTCCGTATCCGAAGCTACTTTTTCCGATGATATCCCTTTGCCTGCATCCTGCATGCGGTTGTTGAACAGCATGAAAAGCAGAGTTCCTGCAAGACCTATGAGCCCTATCCTGTAGTCGAATATTATCAGCATCACAAGGATCACGGCTGTGTTCAGCATCCCCTGTGTAGTCAGCATCACGACACGGGTCGCCACATTGCCTAGATTTTCCATTGTGTTTGTAGTCACGGAAGTTATCTCTCCCAGACTGTTCTTGTTGAAATATCCCATAGGCAGGTATCTCAGATGACGTGCTATCTCCACTCGCTTGAATGCTGCGGCATTGTATCCGCCTTCTGTCTGCAGCATCGTGGAACGCATCTTGCTGACGAAAGATATCAGCACAGAAGCTGCCATCACTGCCACGGCTCCCCATATCATCCCGGTGGAAATATTTTTATCTGTCACCGCTATAAGTATTATCATTATGGCAGGTATCTTCATGGCTTCACCTATAGCCTGTAAAACTCCCAGGGCTATGGATATCTGGAATTTTCGCTTGTTCTCTCTGCCACTGAACTCAAAGAATTTTTTCAGTATACCGTACATCCTGCTACACCTCCTCTTTCGTGTCTCTTGCTGAGACGTGAGCTTCCCACATCTCTTTGTAGATGCCGTTTTTCTGAAGGAGCTGTGTATGGGTACCTTCTTCTGCGACACTGCCGTCTTTTATAACGAATATCCTGTCGGCGTCTGTGATGGTTGAAAGTCTGTGTGCTATGACGATCAGTGTCTTGCCGGCAACGAGTTCCGCAACGGATGACTGTATCACCGCTTCGTTTTCAGGATCGGTATATGCGGTAGCTTCATCCAGAATCACCACAGGTGCGTCTTTGAGCATCGCTCTTGCTATGGATATACGCTGTCTCTCGCCCCCTGACAGATGGCCGCCTGCACCGCCTGCAACTGTACCGAAACCGTCTTCCAGCTGCATGATGAAATCATAGCATCCGCTTTTCCTTGCTGCCTCCTCGACTTCTTCATCGGTGGCGTCCATGCGTCCCTGACGGATGTTCTCTCTTACCGATTCGTTGAAAAGATAATTGTCCTGTGATACATATGCTATCATCCTGTTGTATTCAGGGAGAGCTATATGCTTTATGTCAGTCCCGCCGATCTTTATGCTGCCGGAGTCCACATCCCACAGAGATGCTATCAGCTTGGCAACAGTGGATTTGCCGCTGCCCGACGGTCCCACGATGGCATTCACCGATCCTGATGCCATCTTCATATCTATGCCGTGGAGCACCTCGGTGTCGTGATACGAGAACTTCACATTTTCAAGTTCCACTGAGAAGTCTGCCGGCTCCGCATCTGAAACTTCAGGTCTGTCAAGTTCTGTATGCGTCAGTATGCCTGTTATCTCACCCATGACCGTTCCCACTGTACCCAGGTCATCCGTATAACCCATGACGTTCAGCAGCGGACCTACGATACCAAGAGAAAGGATGATGCACATCACCAGTTCAGGTACGCTCAGCGAACCGTTCCTCACGAAAAGTGCACCGAAAGGCAGTACGGTCAGCAGTGTATACGGAGTCAGTATGAATGTCAGTGACTGGAAGATATTGTTCTGCCTCATCCAGCTGATGAATGAGTCTGCGCTTGCAGCGGCGGCTTTCGTAAATTTCTCATAGGAGCCGTCCACTTTGCCGAAGGCTTTGATGACTTCGATGCCGTTTATGTATTCCACAGCAGCAGCATTGAGCTCATGGGTGCATCTGACTGTCCTCCTGAAATTCTCCTCATATCCGATGAACATGCCGCATGTCGCAGCCAGTCCCAGAACTATCGGTATCAGGGAAAGCAGTGCTATACGCCAGTCCGTTATGAAAAGGTATATGATTACCACCAGCGGTGCGGCAAGGTTGCTTGTGAATTCCGGTACGATGTGCGCCAGCGTCGTCTCCATGCTGTCCACACGCTCAACGATTATATTTTTGAAGCTGCCGGAAGACGTGTCTTTGACATATCCCAGAGGCACTCTCGCCAGCTTGTCGAGGCACTGTCTTCGGATGCTGGCAAGGACTGCGAAAGTCGCCTTGTGGGAGCATGCTGTGGATATGCTGTGCAGCAGTTCCGCCACCAGGAACGATACTGCGATCAGTACCGCCTGCATTATGTAAAATCTCATTTCCCGCTCACCGTCCAGGATATGTGTCACGATATTACCTATCAGGAAATACGGTACGATCCTGAACAGAACATTGATGAGAGCCAGTACCATGCTGAGGATGTAATATCCCCTGCGCTGCCCGGCCCACCGGACGATCCACTGTATCAGGGATCTTTCTTTTTCGTTTTTCATCTTTGGCCTCCTTGTGATTTTGAAGTTAGTGAATTCTAACCGCCTGTTCTTTTTTTACCGCACCACGGTGTGTGATGCGGTAGCTTTCTTCCGTCATGTATGGCTGCTTTTCAGAAGCTTATACCGAAAAGTCTCTCCCAGCCTGCTGTATAGAATTCCTTCAGTATCATGACTTTCCTTATGGCTGCTTCTTTCTCCATATCATGGACCACTATCTCGAATACCCCTGAGAACTGTCCGCTGGCTATCATATGCTGCAGTTCCGGATCTATATACGGCATATCTTTGCCGCTTTTTCTCATGAGTTCGATATACCGGTCAGTAGACGCCACCTCACGCTCCACTATATTGTGGATGAAGCTGGTGAAAGGCGTCCCCTCGGATTTGCAGAGCAGCAGCTTAAAAATGTCATAATGATCGTAGACATAGTCAAGCATCTTGTTGATGCCGTCCCTGGAAGTCTCCTTCATGCGGGCGGTCTGCGCTTCCGGTGAAAGCTCCTCGAAATCCGCAAGTATCTCATCATATATGTTGTAGATATGCTCCGCATGCTCCTCCACCAGTTCTGCGAACAGCGCCTCCTTGGTAGGATAGTATTTATAGAATGCGCCTGTGGTAACGCCTGCGTTTTTTACGATCTGCCTCAGTGAAGCCCCTGCGAACCCTTTGTCCATGAACTCACTGACAGCCGCCTGCCGTATCATCTCCTTCGTGTCGCTTTTCAATATTTTTACGCCTCCTTCAACATGTTGCATTTATCATAGTGCAGTTTAGATAACACCGTTATCTTTTTAGTTATGTTACACTAACTCCGTTTTTGTGTCAAGAGCCGGAAAGTTATTTTTTCTGACTTTATCGCTATCTGTTTGCTGTTTTTTCGTGGATTTTTCGGAAAAATCTCATTCTACAGACATTTTCTCTAAATATTTACACTCTTTCTCTATAGTGATAAAATTTATTCGGGGTAATTATTTATTAATTATATGTTATTTGTAAGGAGCTGAAAAACTATGTCAACCAAATCTAATGGCAGTTCGAAAAACACTGTTTTTCTTATTGTCGCATTCATTTTCTTTATTGCAGTTGCCGTTGCTTTCTGCCCTGCCGTTAACGAAAACATCGCAGAAGGCATGAAGCAGATCACCGGTCAGAGCATCGATACCGGATCGATGAGCTATGATGCAAGAACTATATTCGATACGCTGTGCTACAACCGTTCGATACATATCCTTGCCATGCTGCTCCTCGGTTTCGGATTCCTGATGGTGGTAGTCCGCGGACACGGATACAGTTCGATAACAGCAACTCTCCTGGCTGTCAGCATCGCAATTCCCGTATACATGCTGATCAAGAGCTTCATGGGAGAGGGTTCGGCGCTCACTGTTGATGCATTCATGTGGGGCGAGTTCGCTGCAGCAAGTCTGCTGATAGCGATAGGTGCTCCGCTGGGAAGACTGACAATGGATCAGTATCTTCTTCTGGGCATACTGTTCGTTCCCGTTTATCTGTTCAATGAATGGCTCATCCTCGAAAGCGGAGCTTTCACAGGATTCCAGGACACAGGCGGCAGCGTTGTCATCCACGCATTCGGCGCATACTTCGGTCTGGGCCTGGTTGCAACAACAGCAAAGAAGATGTCAGGCGGTCCTTCATGTGAAAGTGACAGTGTGAGCAACCAGTTCTCACTGCTGGGAAGCCTGCTTCTGTGGGTATTCTGGCCGTCATTCACAAGTGCTGTAGCAAGTCCTGAACGTGTAGTACTCACTGCTATCAACACAGTATTCGCACTGGCAGGCGCAACTATCGCAACTTATATCTTCTCGAAGCTCATCCGCGGCAAAGTCGATATCGAAGATATCGCCAATGCTTCACTGGCAGGCGGTGTAGCCATCGGATCCACATGTGACATAGCCAACCCAGGAATGTCCATGCTCATCGGTCTGGCAGCAGGCATACTCAGTACAGCAGGATATGCCATAATCGCACCTAAGGTACAGAAGCTCATCCGCGGTACAGATACATGCGGAGTACACAACCTCCACGGTATGCCGGGACTTCTCGGTGGTCTCTCCGCTATCATAGTTACAGGCAATGCAGGAACTCAGATCATCTGCATGATCATAACTATTGCAGTTGCACTGGTAGGCGGAAGGATCGTAGGAGCTATCATCGGACTTCTTGGAACAAAGAAAGAACTTTACAGCGACCTGGACGAATTCGGTCACTGATCAGGTATCATACGCACCAAATGACACCTCAATAAACGCAAGCAAAAAGAGCAGTGGAAAATTACCCCTCCGCTGCTCTTTTAATATATCCGTTATTTCTGTTTTATCTCAGATCCATGCCACTGCCAGTCTCTGACTTCTTCCAGATCCTGACCGTATTCGGCTATGTACTGACTGTGCTCTGCTATCTTGTCGTTCATCTTCTGTATCAGGAATGAACCTCTGTTACCAAGCTCAGGCATGTGCATCACTGCATCCTTCACGAGATCAAACCTGTCTATCCTGTTCTGCACACGCATATCGAACGGTGTCGTAATGGTCCCTTCTTCGAGATATCCATGTACCGAGATATCACGGTTATGTCTCTTGTACGTAAGCTCGTGTATCAGCCTCGGATATCCGTGGAATGCGAATATCACCGGCACATCCTTCGTGAATATGGCGTCGAACTCTTCATCGCTGAGTCCGTGAGGATGATTGCTGTCCGAATCTATCTTGAACAGGTCAACTACATTCACCACTCTTATCTTAAGTTCAGGCATCTCATCCCTGAGTATTGTCACAGCTGCCATGGTTTCCAGTGTAGGTGTATCTCCGCAGCACGCCATGACTATATCAGGCTCGCAGCCCTGATCGTTGCTGGCCCAGTCCCATATAC
>CAKQNZ010000089.1 GCA_934255435.1 uncultured Clostridia bacterium
GGCCTGGAGCTGAGGAGTCTGCAGGGAGGCACTGCGCCTAATTCCGTTGCCGGATCCGCCAGAGCGGTGATTTATAACAGCGCCGGAGGCGGCTACGACAAAGTGAAGGAGGCTGTGAGCCGTTATCGTGATGAAAATAACTGCACCATAAAATGCAGAGGCACAGGCAGGAGCCTTGAGGTGACTGTTGAAGGCATACCGTCCCACGGAGCGAAACCGGAAAAGGGTCTCAATGCAATATCCATTATGATGGATTTTCTTGGCGGGCTGGATATCGCCAGTGAAGACGCTGCAGGTTTCATATCTTTTTACAATGAGTGTATAGGCTTCGATCTGCACGGTGAGCGGATAGGCTGCGGTTTTGAAGACGAGCCGTCAGGCTGGCTGATATTCAACGTGGGCATGATTTCAATGGACAGGGATGCTGTGAAGCTGACAGTCAATATCAGGTATCCTGTGACTATGGATGATACATCTGTTTATGAAGGCATGATGGGCGTGCTGGACGGATATGATCTTGGTGTTGTCAAGGGACATCATCAGGAACCGATATATATCCCGGCAGACGATCCGCTGATAACTACGCTGATGAATGTTTACAGAAAACATACTGGCGATATGGTCCATGAGGCTGAGGTGATCGGCGGCGGGACATACGCCAGAGCGATGGATAATATCGTTGCTTTCGGAGCGAGGTTCCCGGAGGATCCGGAGCTTGAGCATCAGAGGAACGAGCGCATATCCGTAGACAATATGGTAAAGCTGGCAAAGATATATGCCGAAGCTGTGGTGAGACTGTCGGAAATGCAGGGCGAGGAATAGTATGTATGCAGGCAGCTTGAGTAACTCGGAGCTTAGCAGCTGAGTTTGCGCCATTCGAATGGCTGACGATGAAAGTCCAGGATGACAGGGATCCGGATCTGATGCCGGATCGGCTTGCAGCGGAGATACAGGTGCCGGGATACCGTGCATGACACAGGTATCCAAAGAGCCTGTTGATGTATCTGATATAAAGAAAATGAACGCTTTTAAGATACCGGGGAACAGAAAATCTGAGCTCCGGTATTTTTGTGTGCTCTTGCAGTAAATGATGCCAGTTCGTGCAACCTTGACAAAAAATGATTTTTTGCATAGAATTAAAGTCGCAGAATCATTGCAATCCAACGATTGGGAGAGAGTACTATGAAACTTGATATAAAACATATAATAGACGATCCGGATCTGACTGGTGAGAACTGGCTTACGGATGCTGTCGACAGGAAGCAGCCGGCAGAAAGACAGGTCACCGGCAGCGGCAGCACACCGGATGATACCGCTCAGGCAGCAGGTCAGCTTAGATCGGAACGAATATTTACAGCGGCTGGACAGGCTGCAGGCGGCAGGTCGGAAACTTTGCAAAGGCAGGGTGAGCCGGCCGGGGGTCATGAAAAAGCTGCAGCAGATCCGGCAGCTGATTTATCGTCGGCCAAAGGCTATCAGAGTGCGGCCGGAAGGGCGTATGCGCCGGGAAACGATGCAGCAGAGCGGATCATAAAGCAGAGTCACTATGGATCTGCAGGAGATACAGGGACGGCTGCAGCGGAGAAGTCTTTCATAAGTCGGAGCCACGGACAAAGTCCAGCGGAACATACTGCTGGAATACATGAAGTTTCGGACAGATCGCAGCAGTCATACGGCATGACACAGAGAATGGATATGACTTATGATGCAGCAGCCGTAAGTCAGCCAGACATCGGAGTGTCATCTGTACAGCCAGAAGCAGGGCCGGCAAGCCAGCAGTCGCATCCGGATATGCTGCATCAGGCTCCAGTATATCATGAAACTGCAGTGTCAGAAGAACGTGAGACTCCTGACAGACAGATGCCAGAAAAAGTCCCTGAAGCAGAACCAGAACGTCAGAACTATAATACTGCAAGCCAAGGGGCATACAACAGCAGGCAGGCAGCTGAGTTCGCTGACGGAAGTGTATCAGAAACTGCAGCATTTTCCATGAATGGTCAGGCAGATGACGGGCACACTGCTATATCTACCGGCAGTTCAGGTGGAAAGATACCGCCTTCGGGTAAAATGCAGAAAGTCAGGAAGGAAAAGAAAGCATCCGCATGGGTGGCAGCTATAGCTGTTGCCTTTGCAGCTCTGATTGCACTGACTTTCATATATACCAACATGATACCAAGAGACGTCAATGCGACGATAAACGGCGAACCTGTTGCGATAACTACAAAAGCGCACACGATGAAAGAACTCCTGAAAGAGCAGGGTATATCGTACTGCGAGGCGGACTACATATCAGTACCACTCAGCACGTATATTTCCGAAGGCATGGCTTTCGAACTCGATCATGCATCGTCCTTCAAAGTCACTGCAGATGGCAAAACTAAAAGTTTCAAGACCCTGAAGGAGACTGTAGGCGAGGCACTGACGGAGTGCGGTATCAAAGTCGGAGACAAGGATATCGTCGAGCCGTCGTCGGACACTGTGATGCGTGATGATCTTGACATCGTTGTAAAACGTGTGAAATTCGAAAAGAAGACGGTGGAGGAGAAAATTGCTTTCAAGACGGTCACGAAAGAAGACTCGTCTCTGGATCAGGGAAAGACAAAAGTAGTGACTAAGGGCAAAAAAGGAAAAGCCAGAGTCACATACAGGATAAAATATATAGACGGCAAAGAAGCTTCAAAGAAGAAACTTTCGAGAAAAGTAGTGAAGAAGCCTGTGGACAAGGTAGTAGCCAAGGGTACAAGGTTCGTATTCGACGGCTCCTCTTACAGCCGCAAGCTGACTGTGAAGGCATATGCATATACTGGAGGCGGTCGTACAGCAATGGGTACAACTGCCAGAGTCGGTGAGATAGCTGTGGACCCAAGTGTGATACCTCTCGGCAGCACTGTGTATATCGAGGGCGTCGGAGAGAGACGTGCCGAAGACACTGGAGGCAATATCAAAGGCAACACCATCGACATATACATGAACAGCGAAGCAGAATGCAGGAGCTGGGGCGTGAGATACCTTACGATCTATATAAGATAACAATAGCAGAAAGCTGTCGCATCGGTAAACGGTGCGACGTTTTTTCTGTGGAAGAAAGTTTGATGATGGAGAAAATGATATAATCAACGGTGCGAAAATTGCCTTCATCATTGAAACGGAGCATCAGGCGGTGTTATTTGCCGGTATGATCGACATCCATGGCTGCGGCCTGGCAGTGCCGGAAAAAGCATCGCAGCTTTAGGTGAGCCGGTGGCTGCGATGCTTTTGGGATTTCCGATATGATGTATGTTTTACTGCAGCTGTCCTTTCACAAGTTCTGCGAACTGTGTAGCTCCTTCGGCACTGCTAAACATTGCTCTTGCTGATGTTTTGCTGCCGCCGCCTTTGCCTCCACATGACGATGCCAGTTCTTTTACGAGGCTGCCGCAGTCGTATCCGCCGTCTGAGATCAGGATGAAGGAGAAATCTTTTTCAGAGAACAGCATGAGCAGTCTGCCTTCAAGTATCGAGGACGGATCTGGTGCAGATGACTGTTCATCAGGCGAAGCAGCGGATTTTTTCCGGCTTTTTTTATTTTTCCCGCCGCCGGTATATTTTCTGGCGATTTCATTCAGGTCGTCGATAGAGAACCCTTCAGGCGAGTAAATGAGTACAGTTTCGCCGGATGCTGACAGTGTTTTTTCCAGATCACAGCATTCTTTTGATATGAGGAGTTTCCTCATATGGCTGAGCTGATCTTTCGTTTCCTGAAGTCTGTCCTCCTGCGCCCGCAGCTTGTCAGGGAAATCTTCCACAGATGATGAGTAGCTGTCGGAAAGCTCAGTGAGCATGCTGTGTTTCATGCGGTAGTCCTGCAGCGCACGCTGGCCGGCTTCGAAATATATCCTGAACATGCCTTTGTTCTTTTCGACTTTGTAGATCTTGATGAGTCCCACCTGGCCGGCTGTGGATGGATGTGTGCCGCAGCAGGCAACGCAGTCCGATGCTTTGTCAGGAGAGCCGACGCAGACGATGGATATATCTTCGTCGAAGGCCAGTGCTTTGCGAAGAGGCAGTCCTGCAGCTTCCTCCCGGGAGTCGAAATGCATGACCGTCACCGGTGCGTCTGACCATATCACTTTGTTGGCTTCAAGCTCTGCAGTAAGAGCCATTTCATATGTTATTTCTTTTATTTCAGGTACATAGTCGTGCGCTCTGCTGATGGAACCTGCCGGATCTGCAGCATCACTATGTTCCGGATCTGACGCCGCCGGAGTGCTGTCTGGCGCAGGTCTCTGAGACCGGGATACTTCCGATGTGTCAGCCCCGGAAACTCTGGTGCATATACCATATCCGCCCGGCGGTTCCTCGATGCTGATATCGATGGTCATGTAGTCGTTTCCCATATGGAATCCCCGGTTGATGCCGCCGTAAAGGTCGTAGAATATCCCGGAAAGGATATGCTCCCCGCAGTGGCGCTGCATATTGTCGAATCTCCTGTCCCAGTCGATCCTGCAGTGTACTTTATCCCCGGGTGCAGACATCGGTTTATCTGTTGTCCACAGCAGGGTGTGGATAACTTCTCCGCCACTTCCTTCCTGAACGTCGATGACCTGAAAGCTGTCGATCCAGCCGGTGTCACAGCTCTGGCCTCCTCCTTCCGGAAAGAAGACAGTTTTATCCAGTGTGATATCGACTTTCTGAACATTGTTTTCCACAGGGCGTGAACAGTTATCCACAGATGTTATCACTGCATCACACTCTTTTAAATACCTATCATTTTGGTATAATTTTGTTGTACTCATTTTTAACTCCTGTCGATGTATAGCAAGTCTATAATTAAAATTTTAAACATTCAGTGCAAAAAAGTCAAATATTATACTATCAAATTTCAGAAATTTGATTTATAATGTAAAAGAAGTGATTAATTTGCGGTGCATATTCTGTACAGTACTGCAATAAAATGGAAATGACTATTTTATTGCAGGAGATGGCAGATCATGAAACGCAGGATCATTTTTTATCTGATACTGGGAGTATGCGTATTTGCAGTACTTTGCGGACCGGGATACCGGGATATCGTTACTACTGTCAGGCAGATAAGTGACCAGCCCGTGATACTGATCGATCCAGGTCATGGCGGGATGGATGGTGGCGCTGAGAGTTCAGACGGCGTCAGCGAGAAAGATATCAATCTGGATATTTCTCTGCTTCTGAAAAATGAATTACAGAAACAGGGGATGAGGGTGATGATGACCCGTGAGGAGGACAAAGGTCTTTACGATGAGTCTCCCGGCGCTGCAGTCAGGACTCTCAAGACAGAAGATATGAAAAAGAGGAAGCGGATAATAGATGAAACCATGCCCGACCTTTGTGTCAGTGTTCATATGAACAGCTTTACTGAGGATCAGGGCGTGAGAGGTGCGCAGGTATTTTACCCGTCGGAAGGTGATGAGAAGCTCACTGCATGCAGCAAGGAAGCGGCTGCCATAATGCAGAAAGCGCTCAATGCCGGGGTCAATAAAGCAGGCAGCAGGTCGGAACTGGGCAAGAACGATGTATTTCTTCTGAGAAATATCACCTGCCCGATCATTATCGTCGAATGCGGATTCCTTTCGAATCCCGGAGAAGTGAAAAAGCTCAGTGACAGTGGATATCAGAGGAAAATATCCAAAGTCATCGCCGGGAGCATAGCGGAATATACGCAAAAAAAGAGATGATTTTCAAAGCTTGTGGATAACTTGTGGACAAAATACGGGAAATATCAGATAAATGTTGTAATTTCAACGGTTTGCGAATATGAATTTTCCACAGGCCCCCTTGGATAAAATTGTATACGATCTGAAGTTTCACGTGGAAAACTTCCGGAGATACTGATTTTACACAAAGGATCGCTTGTTGAAAATTTTCCGGTGGAGGAGACCGGCTGATATCGGACAGGTAAGAAGTATGTGGTAGGAGTGTTGAAATGCTTAAAGAAAAAATTGTTTACAAAGATGAGCTTCCGATAAACGTTGTTACAGCCAATATAGAAAAGTATCCGATACATTTTCATGACGACATGGAGGTGGTTTACGTACTGGATGGGAGTATCGCTCTTCGGAACGGATACTATACATACACACTGAAGCAGGGTGATATATTCATCCTGAACGACAGGGAGATGCACAGTTTTGAAAATACCGGCGAAGACAATATGGTCATGATGGTACAGCTGGACCTGTCGTATTTCTCAAGATACTATGATAACCTGAGAAATAATTTTTTCGTTACGGATATGGAGGATGACAGCGACGAAAGTCTCGAAGTCCTGAGGACCATCCTGGCCCGTATCATGATGGAGGTGCTGCAGAAGGGCTACGGCTACGAGCACAAGGTCATCGAGAGCACCCACAATCTGATAGCATGTCTTATGTCTGATTTCCAGTACTTTGTCATGGAGAATGGAAAGTTCAAGAACGAGTCGAAGAACAAAGGCAACAAGATACTTGCAGGCAGGCTGAACCGTATAACCGACTATATGTACGACAATTATTCGAGAAAACTGACGCTGGGCGAGATCGCAGAAAACGAGCATCTCAGTATATATTATCTTTCCCATATCATCAAAGAGGCCACGGGGCTCAGTTTCCAGGATCTTCTGAGCTACATCAGAGTCGAGGAGTCGGAGAAGCTGCTTCTGGGCACCAACAAGAAAATAGGGGCGATAGCGGAGGAAACCGGATTTTCAGCGGTGCGTTACTATATCAAGCACTTCGAGAACTGGTTCGGCATGCATCCGCTGGAATACCGTAAAAAATACATAGGCAAGATAATCAGCCGTGAGATAGAGGCTCAGTACACAAGATGCACGCCGGCGCAGATAGAAGACGCTATAAGAAAACAGGTCAAGGGCGTGTATGCCGACTATGCGGACAAGCTCAGGATAAAGCCTGTGATAATAGATATAGATATATATGACGACTATGCAGCCGTTGAAGACAAAACGCCTGCCATCGATGAGATAATGTCCAGAGATGTGAACCGTATCATAGCGGGACCGTACATAAAACTTATGGAAATGGGCGAGAACGTCATCGCATCCGGTGAGAACTACATCGTCACAACAAGATGCAAATTCCCGGGGCCTATGGACAGCATAAGCATACTGGTCTACAATTTCGATGAGAATGTTGGCCGTTCGCTGAAGCGCATCCTGTACGAGGAAGATCTGCTGAGACTGGCCAGGAATTACAGTGAGGAGATCGAGTTCCTTGTCAGATGCACCGGTATGTCGGGGGATTTCAGGATCCTGAGATACAGGCTGGAAAAGGACAACCTGGTAAACAGACTGAAAAATTCTCTGAACCCGCTGAAAGCGGCAGACACCAGAGAGCTTTTCCTCAGGGAGCTGTCTTCCGACGCCAGAGTCAGTTCGGACGACTACACAAGTTCGGATGCTCTAAGCGTGCGTACGACTTTCAAAGGCATGGGCGTGGAGCTTATCATGATAGACAAGATCATCGGGAAATAAAGAGAGCCCGTGTCTACAGGGCAGAAAACGACTTTACCAGAACAAAATATATAAAATAAAATCAGCAGCCGTATCAGGGATAAATCGAAACCTGTACGGCTGCTGTTTTTGTATCATCGTTATTGGACTAAACTCCGAAAGCTTCGGCAGCGTCTTTCATTGCCTGCACTATCGGCAGCGCCTGCGGACATTTTTCTTCGCAGAGGTGGCAGCCTGCGCAGTCCGAAGCGTGGAAACCGTCGCCCAGCCAGTCGATGTATTCCATCCTGGTGCTCGGGTTCTGTTCATAGACGTTCCAGTCGTTGTAGTAGCCTATGATCCTTGGTATCTCCAGCTTGTGCGGGCATGGCATGCAGTATTTGCAGCCTGTGCAGGAGTACTTTATCAGTCTGTTGTATTCGTCTGAAACCTGGTTTATCAGTTCCTTTTCGTCTGCTGTCAGTTCGCTGATGTCAGATGATGACAGCGTGTCGATGTTGGCTGAAAGCTGCTCCATGGAGCTCATGCCGCTGAGCATCAGTGTTACTTCCGGCATGTTTGCGAGCCATTTGAATGACCATTCTGCCGGAGTGCGTTTTGTGGCAGCGCCGTCCCAGAGCTTCTGGACTGTAGGCGGGACAGCGTCTGTGAGCCTGCCGCCTTTCAGAGGCTCCATTATGATGACGCCAAGACCCTTTTCTGCAGCGTATTTCAGACCCTTTACGCC
>CAKQNZ010000090.1 GCA_934255435.1 uncultured Clostridia bacterium
ATCAAAACAGACCATTGCCCGGATGCACAGCCTCTCTGCCTGCGGCCGGACAATGGTTTCTGATCTAACTCATCATGCATATAACCTAACGGGTTATCTTCCTGCATTCCATATAGTAACGCTTGTCTGCTGCATGTCCCATCGAGAATGTTTTTCTTGGAAGTGCTCCATCCACGATAACTGTAGGATAAAGTTCTTCTTTTTTCATTACAGTAAGTATGAAACCTATGCTGCTGTCCTGCTTTGTAAGGTTTTTCAGCACATCATCCCCGTGTATATAATCAATTTTGCCGCCTTTTTCTTTGAGATATCTGTCAAGGAACATCTGGAGGCTTCCTACAGTAAGCTTGCTGGTCGGCTTTGTGATGACATATTTTTCAGATTCGCCCTTTTCGACTTTTTCAAAGATCTGAGCGTTTTCGTCTTCATTGCCTTCTGCTCTGCGAAGTCCGAGTTCTTCTGTCATTTCTGCAAACAAAGCTTTTTCGTCTACTTCTGTAAGTATACGGTGTATAGCTTCAAATTCCAGTGCGTCACTGTGAAGGTTCACGAGTTCTGCCAGTGCATATCTTGCCGGATGATCCGTCATATCCTTGTCAGGATTTGCCGCCTTCAGCTGTTCGTAGAATTCTTTAGCTGTTGCCAGAGAATGATTTCCGTCTCCCATGGCATAAAGGAGCACCGGTTTGTCTGTAAGACCGTACTGTGTATCGAAATATTCTCTTGATGCCAGTACATCAAGCGCTGCCAGTATATCGCTCTGTGTATCTTTATCCACCAGATAGCCTGTGATATGTCCGCCGCCTTTCATCATATCGAAATCGTAGAGTTTCTTCAGCTGGGATTTTTTCTCAGCAAGCGGCTCTATCACTGTTCTTCTGATATCGTCTATCAGGATCATGATATGCGGCATTTCGACTTCAGCATTTTTTCTTACTTTGATACGAGGCGGGATCCTTTCTATTACGGTTGCCTCTGTTGCACGGATAAGGGATGAACTGCCTTTGTGGAAATCGTATTCCTCAAGGTCGAATCTTCCTACAAGACCGGCTCTCATTTTGCCTGTGCTGTCTATACGTTCGATGTATACCATAGAATCAGGATATGTCTCGAAAACGCCATCTTTCATATAGTCTTTCATAGTCTGATTGATCTTTTCGATACGCTGCTCTGCATCCGGCTCTTCAAGGTATACTTCCGGAAGTATCATGTGATATGTTGAAGGCTGCTCTCCTACGATCCTGTCTACATCCTCCCAATATTCAGGTTCACTCGTAAACTGGTCGCATGCTACGACTGACCATGCTGAACTGTCGATACCTTCACGGGGCAGCATTATATCGGCACCCTGAAATACTTTTTTCATAATCGAAATTCCTTTCTGTTAAACACACATAATAAATACTGCTCTTATTTGTTTTTCTTTTTGTTTAATTTTTCTGTAAGCAGCTCGACTGCTTCGCCTATTCCTTCACTGAAAGTCGGATGAGGATAGATCACTCTTTCCATCTGCTCTGCTGTAAGTCCGCTGGCTACCGCTTCCGCAAATACTGATATCATGTCTGTAGCCCTGGCACACATCATCTGTGCTCCCAGGATCCTTCCTGTACCTGTCTCTGCCACGATCTTGATGAATCCTCTCTCCTGATTGGAAAGTAGCGATTTGCCGTTTGCCGACATAGGATACTTGGCTGTGACCGTATCAAGGCCTTCTGCCTTTGCCTCGTCTGAGTTCAGTCCTACTGAAGCGATCTCAGGGTCTGTATAAACACATGAAGGCATTACGTTCATATTTTTGCCAACAGTTTCTCCGCACATATGACATACAGCATTCAGTCCGGCTGCACTTGCTGCATGGGCAAGCTGTATACCTCCGGTAACATCGCCTATCGCATATATACCAGGTATGCTTGTCATGTAATTATCGTCTATAGTTACCCTGCCCTTCTGCATTTCAGGCTGGATCCCCTCTGCAAAGAGTCCCTCTGTAACTGCTGCTCTGCCGGCTGCTACAAGAACTGTATCTGCAGATACTTCTGAGATTTTTTCTTTTTCTTCAAACACACATACAAGCCCGCTTTCAGATGCTTTTTTTATTTCTTTCACCATAGCGCTTGTGTGGATATCTACGCCTCTTTTCTTTGCAAGGAGTTTGAGGCTCTGTGAAAATTCTTTGTCAAGCCTTCCCAGAAGCCTGTCCTGTGCTTCGATGACAGTGACTTCAGATCCGAATGCGCTGTATACTGCAGCAAACTCCATACCAATAACGCCACCACCTATGATGACTATACGTTCAGGAACTTCTGTGCTGTCAAGAAGTTCATCGCTGCTCACAACGCCCTCGAGATCCACTCCCAGAATCGGCGGTATCATCGGTTTTGAGCCCGTTGCTATCAGAATGTTAGCTGTTTCAAGCACAGTATCTCCATCTTCGCCCGATACACTTACCGAATCTGGCGAAATTATCGTTCCTGTACCGTTATACACATCCACCTTGTTCTTCTTCATCATCCCGGCTATGCCGCTGCGAAGTGTTTCGAGCACATTATTCTTGTGTGCCTGTATCTTTTCCATGTCAAAACCGATGCCGCTGCATGAAAGTCCTGCTTCACCGCAGTCTGACATTGATCTGTACAGCTCGCTGCTGTGCATTATGGTCTTAGTAGGTATGCATCCACGGTTCAGGCATGTCCCACCCAGCTGTCTGTTCTCTATTATGGCAGTTTTCATGCCTTTTTTTGCTGCAGCAGCTGCTGAAACATATCCTCCAGGGCCTGCGCCTATAACGACCAGATCATATTTATTTCCCATTTGTATTATCTCCATATAAGATTTTACTGTCCTATGCAGTGCATCACACGTATTCCGTGATCATAGACTTCAGATCCGAAGCCAAAGGTTCAGGAAAGCGTTCTGCAATGCATGACATGTCGTAAGCGGCATATCTGCAGCCAGGAAGCATATCTGCCAGTTCTTCCGCCCAGTCCGGATCCATGGAATCCGAAAAAACATTGGCGTTCTTTATGATGCCTTCATTGACATCCAGCTGCATATGCACATCGCCCCAGTCGAACCGTTTGCCGAATTCGTACTGGAAAGGTATGCGTCTGCCGTATTTCCATTCCCATGAAGAGAATTTCTCTTCGTTCTGCTTTATGACAATATCATTTAACCTTGCAGCAGGATAATCTTCCACTGCAAGGTCATAGATCTCACCAAAAGCCTGTTTCATTTTTTCTGAAATAAGTTCAACTGTGATGTCAGGATAAAACTCACAGATGTTCGCAACACGTGAGCGTACAGATTCCACTCCTTTTGATTTCAGTTTATCTGCCGATACATTCAGATATCTGGCCATCTTCTGCTTGTCGACATCTATCAGCAAAGTACCGTGGTGATAGCAGAAATCATCATGTTCATAGAAAGCATTCCCGGAAAACTTCCTGCCGTCTATAAGCGCATCGTTCCTGCCGCTCTTTTCCGCACTGAGGCCAAGAAGCTTCATAGCACGTATTATCACCTGCATCTGACGGTCGACGTCATAATTGCTTTTTCTGACGAGAAATGTGAAATTCAGATTCCCCATGTCGTGATATACTGCTCCGCCTCCTGAAAGCCGGCGGACAAGATATCCGCCGTCGCTTTCAAGCTGACTCACTTTACATTCTTTCCAGCAGTTCTGGTTTTTGCCGATAACAACTGTATTTCTGTTCTGCCAAAGATATAGTATACACTCATCACCGGCACAGTCATGCATGAGGAATTCCTCCATTGCAAGGTTTCTGTACGGGTATGTGTTGTCTGTCTGTAAAAACAGTGCTTTTTTTATCATATCAAACTACTCCGCAAAGTCAAATTTTATCACTGGCTTTCTTGCTGCTGTTACTTCATCCGGACGTCCTATCGACGCTTTCATCGGACTCTGGTGCAGCGATTCACCATCAGCTTTGGCTCTGTCGTAGATTTCTCTGAATGCAGCTACAGCTTCATCCAGCGTTTCTTTTGATTCTGTTTCTGTAGGTTCCACCATAAGCGCCTCATGTACGATAAGAGGGAAGTACATCGTAGGCGGATGGATACCGTAATCGAGAAGTGTCTTAGCTACATCAAGTGCAGAAACACCTGTCTCTTTCATCAGTTTGCCAAGATCCATAACGAACTCATGCATGCATGTTTCATCGTAAGCCATGTCGTATATGTCTCTGAGCTGGTTCATCATATAGTTGGCATTGAGCACTGCATTGCATGATGCTTCTTTGATGCCTTCACGTCCCAGCATAACAACATAAGTCAGTGCCTTGACAACAACAGAGAAATTTCCGTAGAAAGCCTTTACATCGCCTACTGACGATGCCGGTTTTTCCATGCTGAGTACATCGTCTCCGACAACTCGGTATCCCGGAAGGAACGGAATGAGGAAATCCTTGCATCCGCATGGACCGCTGCCCGGACCTCCGCCGCCGTGAGGCGTCGAGAATGTCTTGTGGAGATTCAGATGCATAACGTCGAAGCCCATATCTCCAGGTCTTGCGATACCCATTACTGCGTTGAGGTTCGCACCGTCATAGTAGCAGAGACCGCCGGCCTTGTGGATGATATCAGTTATCTCAAGGATGTTCTTGTCGAACAGTCCGACAGTGTTAGGATTAGTCAGCATCAGACCTGCAGTATCATCGCCTACAGCTTCACGAAGTGCATCAAGATCAACACATCCGTCATCTGCCGAAGCCACATTGACTATAGTGAATCCACACATAGCTGCACTGGCAGGGTTTGTACCGTGAGCTGAGTCAGGTACGATTATCTTAGTACGTTTGCTGTCTCCCCGGCTTTCATGGTATGCCTTTATCAGCAGCAGGCCTGTGAATTCACCGTGAGCACCAGCTGCAGGCTGGAAAGTCATACCATCCATACCAGTTATCTCACAGAAGCTCTTCTCTGCTTCTTTCAGTATTTCGAGACATCCCTGCACTGTTTTTTCAGGCTGGAGCGGGTGTACCCCTGCAAAGCCCGGAAGTGCTGCCATCTCTTCGTTGATTTTAGGGTTGTATTTCATTGTACATGAGCCCAGCGGATAGAATCCGTTGTTTACGCCATGTGTATGTTCTGCCAGTTCAGTATAATGACGGCTTATGTCATTTTCGGAAAGTTCCGGGAGGTTTAGAGCTGTTTCACGCTGGAAGCCTGTAAGCTCTACCTCAGGTATATCGCACTCAGGCAGTATCGAGCATTCGCGCTCAGGCATGCTTCTTTCAAATACCAGTTTCATTATTTACACACCTCCTTCAGCACGTTCACAAGCTCGTCTATATCAGCCCTGGTGTTCTTCTCTGTCGTGCACCACAGTATTTCATCACTGCTGAGAGCAAGGCCTCCCAGGATGCCATGCTTTTCAAGAGCATCGAGGATCTCAGATGCGTCTGCCGGTGTCTTTGTCACGAACTCATTGAAGAACGGTTTGTCATATTTAGGGGCAAAGCCTGCTGCTTCGAGTTCTTTCTGCAGGTAGTGAGCCTTCGAAGTACTCAGTGTTGCAGCTTTAGCAAGACCCGATCTGCCCATGACTGTCAGGTATATACCTGCTGTCAGTGCACATAAAGCCTGATTGGAACAGATGTTGCTGCTGGCTTTTTCTCTTCTTATATGCTGTTCTCTCGCCTGCAGAGTGAGTACGAAAGCTCTGTTGCCTGCATCATCTGTGGTTTCTCCGACGATACGTCCCGGAAGTTTTCTCATCATTTTTGAAGTGGCTGTCATGAAACCGAGGTAAGGACCTCCGTATGACAGCGGCATTCCCAGAGGCTGTCCTTCACCTACTGCGATATCTGCACCGTATTCTGCCGGTGTCTTTATGACAGCCAGTGCAACAGGATTGGAACCAATGATATATTTTGCTTTTGTGTCATGTACGATACCACCAAGTTCACTGTAGTCTTCAAGTATGCCGAAATAGTTCGGCTGCTGTACATAGAAGCAGGCTGCATCATCAGTAAGCGCTGCTTTAAGAGCTTCTGTATCTGTAACGCCGTCTTTCTCAGGTACGATCTCTACAGTCATGCCGTTTCCGAAACAGTAAGTCTTCACTACGCTGATTACCTGCGGATTAGTCGTTGCCGAAAGCAGCACCTTGTTGTGTTTCTTGTCTCTGCACATTGCTGCAGCTTCTGCAGCTGCAGTCGCACCGTCATAAACCGATGCATTCGAGGCATCCATTCCTGTAAGTTCACACATCATAGTCTGATACTCGAATATCGACTGCAGTATACCCTGGCTTATCTCTGCCTGATACGGTGTATATGCAGTAACGAATTCCTCTTTTGATGCAATACGCTTTACTGCAGCCGGGATATAGTGGTCATACGCACCTGCTCCTCTGAATATACTTTTGAAAACAGTATTCCTGGCTGCTATTTCTTCGATCTTTCTTCCGGCTTCCATCTCGGAAAGTCCCTCCGGAAGATCAAGTCCGTCTTTTAACTTTACTTCTTCAGGTATGCCTGAAAAGAGATCTTCGAAAGATTTCTTACCGATGCTCTCCAGCATTTCCTGCTGTTCTTTTTCAGTAGATACTACGAATCTGCCCATCCTAAGCCTCCGCTTCCTCTTCGACGAATTTCTCGTATGCGTCAGCGTCCATTGTTTCTTCTTTTTCTGATACATTTTCTACTTTTATGAGCCATGCATCATAAGGAGTTTCATTGATGAGTGCGGGATTGTCGATGAGCTCTTCGTTCACTGCTGCTACTGTTCCATCAACTGGCGAGAATATGTCTGATACAGCCTTTACAGACTCAACATCAGCGAAAGCATCTCCGATGGAAACGTCATCGCCTTCTTCAGGCAGATTAACGAAAACGATGTCGCCAAGTGCATCCTGTGCATAGTCTGAAATACCTACGACTACTAAATCGCCTTCTTCTTTTATCCATTCGTGTGATTTAACGTACTTTAATTCTTTTGGATATTCCATTTCTGTTTCCTCCTGATATTACCGGTTAGGGTTTGATCTATAAATTACTCGCAACAACTTGTGTTATCTTTTGTAGAACTGTGATTTTACGATTTCTGCTGTGATTCGTCTTCCTCTTACTTCAACTTCAACAACAGATCCCAGTTCGCTGTACTTCTTGTCTATGATAGCCATGGCTACCGGATATCCCAGATACGGAGCGTGTGTTCCTGATGTGGTATATCCTATCTTGACATCGCCTGAATATACATCTGAGTTTTCACGGACGATACCTCTGCCTGTGACTTTGAGTCCTACACGTTTGATAGTTGGTGTTCCCTTGGCTTCCAGTGCAGCTTTTCCGATGAAATCGTCTTTGTCCATTTTAACGAATATACCAAGGCCTGTTTCTCTCGGCGATATATCATCGTTCATCTCGTGCCCGTAGAGAGGCATTCCCGCTTCAAGTCTCAGCGTATCTCTTGCACCAAGTCCGCATGGGATGAGACCATCTGCAGCACCTTCCTTGAGAAGGAGATCCCATAATGCCGGGCCGTCTTCTGATTTGCAGTAGAACTCAAAACCGTCTTCACCGGTATAACCTGTTCTTGAAACTATACAGTCTATGCCGCCTACTTTGCCATCGAAAACAGCGCTGTAGTACGCTTCCGGTATCGAATCTTTGTCAGCAATGCGTTCAAGGATGGCCTGAGCCTTAGGACCCTGGAGTGCGATCTGTGCATATTCATCTGAATGATCTTCGATAACTGCATCTCCCAGTTCATGTTCTTTCATCCATTTAAAGTCCTTTTCCCTGTTTGCTGCATTGACAACAATAAGGTACTCTTCATCGTTTTTCTTGTAAACGATCAGGTCATCCACGACACCGCCCCTGTCATTGCACATAGGGCTGTATCTTGCCTGTCCGTCATACATACCACTGAATTCATTTGTCAGAAGCATATTGACACACTTCAGAGCATCCTTGCCTTTGCAGATTATTTCTCCCATATGGGAAACATCAAACAAACCACAGGCTTCTCTTACTGCCTTGTGTTCTGCTATAACGCCTGCCTTGTACTGTACCGGAAGCAGATATCCTGCGAAAGGTACTATCTTACCTCCTGCTTCAACATGCTTTTCATACAATGGTGTCTTTTTTTCCATACTTTCCTCCTCACCTTTTCGCTGGCGGCGACCCTGTAATTCAAT
>CAKQNZ010000091.1 GCA_934255435.1 uncultured Clostridia bacterium
AGCCATTTTCACATTGGTTTATAAACATTTGTGAGGACTTATAAAAGGTTTGGCGTCTATCAAATCAATAAAAAATAGTAATGTTTTCGATGCATCGACAGGAGCTGCTCTCTCAAAACATATAAAAGCTCTTTCAGATCATATCAGTAATGGAAACTTGAAATCAAGACTGGAAGCATCAGAAAGGATGCTGTAGGAAAGCCTTATTGAAAAATAACATAAAAGCAGATGGAGGTAAGAGACAGTTGTCTCGTTTGGATCTATGAGTATAAGGATCAAATGCCCTGATTCGGGGCTGGACAAAAATGAACGTATAATCGGCTTGTTCGATGGGATACAGGAGTGGTTAGACTCGAATGCGATGAAGGAGCTTGTCGATTTATATGGAGGAATGTCAGCAGCTTTTAATGGTCTGGGATTAAAGGATAAGGTCGACAGGCTGCATAGGTTCGCATGTGATAACTGGGATTACCGCAGGCAGCAGCGAGAACAGAATGGTATGTCAGGAGGGTTGCTCGAACGGCAGAAAATGCGTGAGGAGACCTTTGCTTCAGAACATAGTGAGATCATTATGGACGCTGCTGTTGAACTGGGACTGGTTGATATAACGGAACCTGTCAGGCGGCCGGATTTTATCCTGCCGCTTGGCGGTGCACGTCTGACAAATTACTTCAGACCGCTTATGGCTCGAAAGGTCATAGATGGATATGGCTGGAAGGATACGGACATACAAGTTGTAGCACTTACAGGCACGAGAGTACTGACGGATACGGACTTTCCATATCTGCTGGAATATGAGAAGCAAAACAATACAAATATGGCGTTGGAACATATCGGACTTGAGCTCCCGGAGTACGATGAAAGATTTGTTTACAGGACAGAGTCAGGTCAGAAGGTATATCAACTGAAAGTCATGACAGAGTTCGATGCGATGAATATGGGACTTGAAAAAGCCTTCGGGGTCTCTGCGAACTGTAGCGGAGTATATTTCAGGAATGAAAATGTGTATCTTGATTCCGAAATCCGCAGGTATAAAGACAAGTACGGGCAGTGTTCATTATACAGCATGGTGGCATCATCATCAGATCCTGAAAACAGAAGAGCGAATTCCATGGATACTTTTGAGGGATTCGTATCTGCCTTTGATGTAAAAGAGTGTGACAGGCTGCTTCTGGTAACCTCGACCATATATGTGCCTTTTCAGTCGCTCAAGTTTTACAAACTTGGTATTGAAGGTGGATTCGATGTAGACTGTATCGGCGTGGATGACTCGATCGAGGGGAGCAGATTTTCTAATGCAACCAATTATATGCAGGAAACTAAAGCTACGATAGATGCTATATATGGGTTGAGCGAGATGTATTCAGAATATATTGAAGGTATGTAGCTGGTATCAGGTCTTCAGCGTTTGAACCTGATTGTGTAATATGGAGGAGTGATGTAGACATGAGTGGAAAGAAATCTAAGAAGATATGCTTTGTTGTAATGGGATTCGGCAGGAAAATGGATTACCAGAATGCAAGGGAAGTGGACCTGGATAAGATATATGGCAAGGTGATACGACCGCTTATGAAAGAAAAGTTCCCTGAATACAAAGTTATACGAGCAGATGAAATAAGGCGGTCTGAGTTGATTGATGTTAGTATGTATACTCTGCTGATGGAGGCCGACCTTGTTATTGCTGATATAACAACTCTGAATGCGAATGCTTTATATGAGCTTGGAGTGAGACATGCAGTCAGACCTTGTTCAACTATAATCATGGCACAGAAAAACAGAACAGGGATGATGCCATTCGATCTGAGTCATGACCGTTTTCTGACATAAGAACCGTATGGACATGAACTTGATGACCTGGAGGCAGCGGGGATCAGGGCAGTTTTATATGATTATATCGTATCGACAGAAGACGATCACCACGATAGTCCTCTGTATACATATCTGACTGTAAGACCGCCGAGACTCAGGAAACGTAAGCGGGAAAAGGTTTTCAGGGTCGTTGAACGTAGTGAAAAAAACATTTCGGAGTATATAGAAGAGGCAAACTCCTATAGAAAAGATGATAAATTTTTTGATGCTTACAAGATATGGAAAGTTGTCCATGAAATGATCCCGAATAATGAGTATGTGATACAGCAGATGGCGCTGACACGTTATAAATCCAAGATACCCAATGAAGAGCGAGCTTTGCGCAAAGGACTGGATATAATATAAATATGCTGGTGCCGGAACATTCTCTTAATACAGAGACTTTGGGTATAACAGGTGCGATATATAAGCGGCTGTATAAAGTGACTAACGATCATAAATATCTTGACAAGGCAATAGGGATGTACCAGAAAGGCTATGTAGTTAAGGAAGATTACTACAATGGTGAGAACTATGCGAACTGCCTTATATTCAAAGCGAGTAACACTGCGTTGCCGTCAGAAGAGCAGACACACTGGTATTTCTTTGGCAAAAAGATTTATTCTGAAGTTATAGATCTGCTTCAGGGACAGATAAGCGAACTTGATGATAGTGATATCGATAAATGGATGTATGCGACATTATCGACAAGTTATCATGCTATCGAAGACCAGGAAAATTATGAAAAATACAGAAAGCTTTTCGAGTGCTCAGGTCGTCTGGAAAACTGGGAACTGGATACATATAAAGATAACCTTAAGGAAATAGACGAGGCTTTGGAAAAGATAAAAGGTTAATAACCCCGACCAGCGGCCAGGAGCTGAGTTTTGAATAAACGTTAAATCCGATAACTGCAGTAAACTATGATGAATTTAGTTTGCTGCAGTTTTATTGTATAAAAGTGTTGTTTTGTAAAGACAGCAAATTTATAATGAATATGATAATTTATTTATCAGGTTAAAACCACAGCAGTATTCATGGTTGATCGGAAGGAAAGGGACATAAAGAAAGATGGAATCAGTTGAAAAGCAGGATTATCTTGCTGATACAAAAAAGTCGTTTAAAGGGTTATTGAAAAAGTTGTTAACGAATATAGACTTTGTAATGAAGTTGATCGGTATATTCTCTGTAGGACATTCTGCAGTATACTTTGTTATAAATTATATATATAACTTTCGTTATAAAACAAATTGTGAAGATGTTTATGGTATTCCAGGTAAATATTTCAGTGCAAGTGTAGAATATATAATTGCATACAATTTATGTATGGCAGCTCTGATCGCTATGTTTATTATTCTGGAGTTTTTCAGAAGAAATGAAAAGAAAAATAATCCTGAATCGATGTCTTCTTTCATATATAGAATGTTCTTAGCGGTGCTTTCAGTAATTGCAATGATTTTTTTTGATACACAGAACCTTTCTATAATAATTGAACGTGTAGGTAGCTGGTATGGTATGAGTTGTATTTTTTCGACTGAGTATGTAAATGCAATTGAAATAGTGTCTGCCATATTAGCAGTAGCATTAGTTTTGGGAATCGTTTTTTTGGATAAAATCAGGGGTATTAAGAACAAATGGATAAACGCAGTATGTGCAACAGTATTTACGATATCGTTATTAGTGAGCATTATTTTGGCATTAGGTGGAGTGGCTGTAAGTTTATTTTTTTCCGCAGAGGATATAGTCAAATATGAATTTGCTGCTATGAGTGATGGCGACGAGTTTGTGGTTATAACTGAATATGAGGAGAAAGCAATAGTGGCACCATATGAGGTCGATGCAGATGGAAACTATGTTTTGTATACACGTGATTACAGATTTCTTGAAAGAACTCAGGGAGCATACAGAAATGTAATATTAAAAGAAGCTCCTGAAATCAATAAAACGGATGAATTTCATAAACCTAAAAGTGGACGGTGATGTTGGTTTCAGACGTTATTAAATGGTAAGGTATCAGGGTCGATATGGCACAGATCCATATCTTACGGATATGCTGTCAGGCGGCAAGTGGAAATGAGTTTGAAACCTCCGAATATGCAGCTCAGGAAATAATTAACTGTAATATATTGACAAATAAATAAGGCTATGCTACGATGATTCTGACGCTGCCAGAGACACGGTGGGCGGTTGGCTCCTCCCAGAGAGTCTGGACTCTCTGTTGATATAGAGATCTCTCATGGAGAAATCTGAGAAATGAGGAGTGTACTTATGGATGCTTATCAAATGATAGATCTGATTTTTTCAGTGAATTTCCAGGTTTTGAGTCTGGTAGTGACACTGCTGATCGTATATATTGAAAGCACAAAAAAGTAACCGCCTCGCTGCTCGAATGAGACGATTACTTTTTTAGTAAATTTTCATTTTGAGCTGACCGTTCACCGGCAGCGTTTTTGTATATTTATATTGCCAAAGGCGATTGGGTATGTCGATATATAACGGTATTGAATGGAAATGAAATTATCTGATGCATTCATGGCTGATTGTGATACAATATCAGTAGAGGTGGTCGTCAGATTCATCAATGTGAACTACGAAAAAGGTGCTGCGCTGCTTGGAAAATGCAAGACCATGCAGGAGTACAGCATGCTGATACACATGATCCGTGTGAAGTACAGTGAAAGCGGAGATCTGGGGACTGCCATCGAGGAAAGTATCAGGGAATGTCAGGCAAAAGGCGTACTGACAGAGTTCCTGAAAGAACATGGTGGTGACGTTATGAGTTTCTTATTCGAAAAACTTACAAGAGAAGAATGCGAAGCGATCAGGGAAGCTGATGGATATTCTGCCGGATTTGAGAAGGGTGAAGCTTCCGGTATCGAAAAGGAAAAGCTGGCAGTTGCTGAAACCCTCAGAAAAAAGGGTTTCAAAACAGACGATATATGTGAGATCACTGGTTTGTCAAAAGATGAAGTTGAAAAACTATAGATTGTAATCTGCAAGCCTGAGAAAGTATAAGGAAGCTCAATGCCGGTGCATGATGCACCGGCTGTTTTGATTCCGGTATTATCTCAACACATCTCTTGTATATACTTTATCTGATACGTCGTCAAGGCTGTGGTCATATCTGTTGGCGATGATGGTGTTGCTCTGTTTTTTGAATTTTTTCAGGTTGTTTACGACTTTGCTGCCGTAGAAAGTGGTGCCGTCTTCCAGCAGCGGTTCGTAGATTATCACGCTGGCTCCTTTGGCTTTGATCCTTTTCATGATGCCCTGGATGGAGGAGTGTCTGAAATTGTCTGAGCTGTTTTCCATGGTCAGTCTGTAAACGCCGATAGTCACGTCGTGTTCTTTTTCATGGCTGGCGTCGTATTCGCTGTTTGCACCGTAGGCTCCGGCTGTTTCGAGGATCCGGTCAGCTATGAAGTCTTTTCTTGCCCTGTTGGACTGGACGATGGCGGTCATCATTTCCTGAGGGACATCAGCGTAATTGGCGAGAAGCTGTTTCGCATCCTTTGGCAGGCAGTAGCCGCCGTGCCCGAAGGATGGATCGTTGTAATAATTGCCGATGCGTGGGTCGAGGCAGACTCCGTCGATTATTTTCTGTGTGCGCAGTCCTTTGCGGTCTGCATAGGTGTCCAGCTCGTTGAAATAGCTTATTCGCAGGGCAAGGTAGGTATTTGCGAAAAGCTTTACAGCTTCGGCTTCGGACGGTTCCATGAACAATGTTTCTATATTTTCCCTGACGGCTCCCTGCTGCAGCAGAGCTGCGAACTGGTGGGCGTTATCAGATGTCGCCTTGTCCGAAGACACTATTATCCTTGACGGATAGAGATTGTCGTGCAGTGCTTTGGATTCACGCAGGAACTCCGGACTGGATATTATATTTTCCGTGTTGTATCTCTTCCTTGCAGCATTTGTATATCCCACGGGTACTGTGGATCTGATGACGATCACGGCATCGGGATTGATTTTCGTGACCTGCTTTATCACGGCGTCTACCGCTGAACTGTCAAAGAAGTTGCTCTGGCTGTCATAGTTTGTCGGTACTGCGATGACGATGAACTCGGAATTTGCATAGGCCGTCTTTGTATCAGGAGTGGCTGTCAGGTCCAGGTCTCTTTCTGCAAGATATTTTTCCATAAGATCGTCATGCACTGTAGCTTTTCTGCTGTTGACAAGTTCGAGCCTCTCGATATCAGTGTCGGTCAATGTCACGTGGTTGTGCTGCGCCAGCAGTATCGCTATGCTAAGGCCGACGTAGCCTGCACCTGCAACAGTGATATCGTATTTCCGGAGCTTTCTGCTTTGCAAAGGAGAAGGCTCTTCTTCAAACAGATCGACTATTTCAAAATCCAGGACTTCGGCGATGGACTGCAGCTGAGGGATGGTAGGGATATAGTCGTTGTTTTCCAGGCGTACCAGCATCCCACGGTTCATACCGGTGGCTGCGGCAAGTGCTGCCTGTGTGAGCTTTTTCACTTTTCTGCGAGTTACTATGGTTTCTATCATTTTATCCTGAGACAGTTTTTTCATGTATGCTCTCCTCGTATATGCAATGACACTGAAAATGTCAGGCAGTATAATATCATGCTTCTGATGCAGGAATATGTTCCTGCAAATAGAAGAATATCAGTATAACAGCAGTCAGTCAATATATTTGGAGAAGATTTTGATGCGAAAAGTCATTTAAAATATCATTTGCTGTACGGATGATTGTTTGGATTGACGGGAAGCCTCGTTGTTGGTATTATATATATCATATATATCATATGAAAATAATACATATTTTAAATATAAAAAGACATTATAAATAACATTCGGGTGTGACGCTCGATGATAGTTATATATTTACATACATATGGGAGAGTAGGAATGAATTTAGATGTAACGAAAAATGGTGTGAATATCGAAGCAGAAGGCGAGCTTATGGCAAAGTCCAGGGATTACTTCGAGCTTCTGCAGGAGGGCAGTGAGCCGATGACCGGATGGGCAAGGCTGCCTTATGGATTTGATGAAGATGTGCTTCATGAGATCGAGCTGACAGCAGCGAGGATAAGGGAGCAGTGTTCGCTGATGATCGTAGTGGGTATAGGCGGTTCGTATCTCGGAGCCAAGGCAGTATTCGATGCAATGAACGGCAGCCGTCAGGACTGCCCGGATCTGAGATTCGCAGGATATAATATGAGTGCGGCGTATCTGCAGAAAATGATAAAGCGTATGCACGAACAGGCTACATGTATCTGTGTGATCTCAAAATCAGGCAGGACTGTGGAGCCTTCTCTGACGTATTCCATCCTCAAGGAGCAGATGATCGCCAAGTACGGCTATGTGGAGGCACGCAGGCGTATCTATGTCATAACTGACGAGCACCATGGCACGCTTCACCGTGATGCGGTGGAAAACGGTTTTCATTCGCTGGCTGTGCCGGAGGATATCGGAGGCAGATATTCTGTTCTGTCGGCTGTCGGTCTGCTGCCGATAGCAGTGGCAGGGCATGATATAAGGGCGATGCTGGAAGGGGCTGCGTCAGTGGCAAAGAGCGATGAATGGCAGGGGAAGCTGCTGGAATATGCAGTGTCAAGGAACTGTCTGAACCGTGACGGCAAGCTTCTGGAGGTTTTCGAGTATTTCGACGTCAACCTGAGGTATTTCGGTGAATGGCTCAAACAGCTATTCGGAGAAAGCGAAGGCAAGGAAGGCAAAGGGATATATCCTACGTGCCTTTGCTTTACACGGGATCTCCATTCCATGGGGCAGTTCCTGCAGCAGGGCAGCCAGATCTTTTTCGAAACTATGATAAGAGTACGCAATTACGACTCGGATCTTGTGATACCTGCCAGCGCCGGAGAGCCTTACGCCGGGAAGACTTTGCAGCAGGTCAATGAGTGCGCCGAGGAAGCTGTGGTGATAGCACATACATCGGCAGGGATACCTGTGAACATGATAGAGATAGACAGGCTGGATGAGTACAATCTCGGTGCGCTGATATATTTCTTCGAGATGTCATGTGCGATATCGGCAAACAATTTCGGAGTATATCCATTCGATCAGCCGGGCGTCGAGGATTACAAACGTGAAATGAGACAGCTGATGATGGATGGGAATGTTTAGAAAACGCTGTGTTCAAGGCAGCGTCATTGATGGGGAGGAATCATGAAAAATAAAAATATCGAACTGGCAGGGAAATCGGTCCTTGTGACAGGTGCTGCAGGGTTCATCGGCAGCAACCTGGTGATGAAGCTTCTGAAGGA
>CAKQNZ010000092.1 GCA_934255435.1 uncultured Clostridia bacterium
CGTACTGGAGTCCTACTGCATTGCAGAATGCGATCGACTTAGGATCTCCGCCGTGCTCTCCGCAGATACCAAGCTTGATATTAGGTCTTGTCTGTTTACCAAGCTCAACAGCCATTTTAACGAGCTTGCCTACGCCTGTCTGGTCGATGCTCTGGAACGGATCATCTTCAAAGATACCCTTATCTCTGTACTCTCTGATGATCTTGCCTGTATCGTCTCTTGAGAATCCGAATGTCATCTGAGTAAGGTCGTTTGTACCGAATGAGAAGAATTCAGCTTCTTCAGCGATCTCATCTGCAGTCAGTGCTGCTCTCGGGATCTCGATCATAGTACCTACCATGTAGTCGAACTTAACGCCTTCTGACTCCATTACAGCATCAACAGTCTTGACAACTGTAGCCTTTACGTCAGCCAGCTCTGATTTCATGCCTACCAGCGGGATCATGATCTCCGGTATGATATCCAGGCCTTTTTCTGCTCTTACTTCGATTGCAGCTCTGATAATAGCTTCAGCCTGCATCTCAGCTATTTCAGGATATGTAACAGCAAGACGGCATCCTCTGTGACCCAGCATAGGGTTGAACTCGTGGAGTTCTTCAGCCTTCTTTGCCAGCTTTTCATATGGTACGTTTATCTGTGCTGACAGTTCATGAAGTTCTTCGTCTGTGTGAGGGATGAACTCATGGAGAGGTGGATCCAGCAGTCTGATAGTAACAGGTCTGTCTTCCATAGCCTCATAGATGCCCTTGAAGTCACTCTTCTGATAAGGCAGCAGGAACTTGAGAGCTTCTCTTCTTTCTGCTTCTGTATCAGCCATGATCATTCTTCTGATAGCAGGGATCCTTTCTTCTTCGAAGAACATATGCTCTGTTCTGCAGAGACCGATGCCTTCTGCTCCGAATGCAACTGCCTGTTTAGCATCTCTTGGATTATCTGCATTGGTTCTGATCTTCAAAGTTCTGATCTCGTCAGCCCATGACATTATCTTTGCAAAGTCTCCTGAAAGTTCAGGCGGAACTGTCTTGATCTGACCCTTGAGTACTTCACCTGCTGTACCATCCAGTGAGATGTAGTCTCCTTCTTTGAATACATGCTCTCCGATAGTCAGCTGTTTGTTGTCTTCATCTACCTTGATCTCAGCACAGCCTGATACGCAGCACTTGCCCATACCCCTTGCTACTACTGCCGCATGTGATGTCATGCCGCCTCTTGCAGTAAGGATACCTTCTGCAGCAACCATTCCAGCCAGGTCTTCAGGAGAAGTTTCCAGTCTTACCAGGATAACTTTTTCTCCGTTTGCAACTGCGGCTTCTGCATCTGCTGCATTGAAGTAGATCTTTCCTGTTGCAGCTCCAGGTGAAGCAGGAAGTCCCTTTGTCAGCTTCTCTGCTGCTGCCAGTTCTGCTGCATCGAACATAGGGTGCAGGAGCTGGTCGATCTGTGCAGGCTCTATACGCATAACAGCAGTTTCCTTGTCAATGAGACCTTCGTCTACCATGTCGACAGCGATCTTTACTGCTGCAGGAGCAGTTCTCTTGCCGTTTCTTGTCTGGAGCATGAACAGGTGGTTTCTTTCAACAGTGAATTCCATATCCTGCATATCTTTGTAATGCTGTTCGAGAAGTTCAGCGATCTTTGCAAACTGTGAATATACTTCAGGAAAAGCTTCTGCCATCTCTGAGATCGGCTGAGGTGTTCTGATACCTGCTACAACGTCTTCACCCTGAGCATTTACCAGGAATTCACCGAACAGCTTCTTTTCACCGTTGGCAGCGTCTCTTGTGAATGCAACGCCTGTACCGGAAGTGTTACCCATGTTTCCGAATACCATGGACTGTACATTTACTGCAGTACCGATGCTGTCCGGGATTTCATTGAGCTGTCTGTAGAGGATAGCTCTGTCGTTGTTCCATGATCTGAATACAGCCATGATAGCTTCCATCAGCTGATCTTTAGGATCCTGAGGGAAATCTCTGCCCATTTCTTCCTTTACGAGCGCCTTGTATCCTACGATGATCTCCTTGAGATCTTCTGTTGTAAGGTCTACGTCGTACTGGCAGCCTCTTTCGTCCTTCTTGCCGTCGAATACTGCATCAAACTTTCTCTTGTCTATTTCCATTACGACATCACCGAACATCTGGATGAATCTTCTGTAGCTGTCGTAAGCGAATCTCGGATTTTCAGTCAGCTTTGCAAGACCTTCAACAGTTTCATCGTTAAGACCGAGGTTGAGGATCGTGTCCATCATTCCCGGCATTGAAATCTTAGCTCCTGAACGTACCGATACCAGCAGCGGATTGCCTGCATCACCGAATTTTTTATCTGTAACATTCTCGAGGTCTGCAAGTTTTTCATAGATAGAATCCACGATATCATCAGCTATAGTCTGATTTTCTTCATAATATCTGTTGCATGCCTCAGTTGTCACTGTGAATCCGAAAGGTACAGGCAGACCGATCTTGGTCATTTCAGCAAGGTTTGCACCTTTTCCGCCCAAAAGATCTCTCATGTCCTTTGAGCCTTCATTAAATGAATAAACAAATTTTTTCATTTTACTCTCCTCGTTAAATATTTGTATTAAAATAGTTAAATACTACTTGGATCAAAACTCAAGTTTTTCTTCGATGTATCCTCTGACCTGATCTACCGGTATGCGGATCTGCTCCATCGTATCTCTGTCTCTGACAGTAACGCAGTTGTCGTTTTCTGTATCGAAGTCCACACATATCGAGAACGGTGTGCCGATCTCATCCTGTCTTCTGTATCTCTTACCGATAGACCCTGTAACATCATAATCCACAGAGAAATATTTTGACAGTTCCTCATACACAGGCTCTGCCACCGGACCAAGCTTTTTAGCCAGCGGCAACACCGCTGCCTTGTACGGAGCCAGTGCAGGATGCAGTCTCAGAACAGTCCTGACATCCTCCTTGCCTTTGGAATCCGTAAGCACCTCTTCATCGTAGGCGTCTACTAAAAATGCCAGCAGCATACGCTCTACACCTACAGACGGTTCGATACAATACGGAACGTATTTTTCGTTAGTCTCAGGATCCATGTAGCTCATATCCTGACCTGAATGATTCTGATGAGCCATGAGGTCAAAATCTGTTCTTGACGCCACACCCCACAGTTCGCCCCATCCGAACGGGAATCTGAATTCGATATCCGTTGTGGCATTGCTGTAGTGCGAAAGCTCTTCAGGATCATGGTCTCTGAGCTTCATATGGTCTTCTTTGATACCCAGATTCTTCAGGAAATCTGCACAGTAGTTTTTCCAGTATGCGAACCACTCCAGTTCTGTACCCGGCTTGCAGAAAAATTCGAGTTCCATCTGTTCGAACTCTCTTGTCCTGAAGATGAAGTTACCCGGCGTTATTTCATTCCTGAATGATTTTCCTACCTGCGCTATGCCAAATGGTATTTTTTTTCTTGATGCTCTCTGTACACTTTTGAAATTCACGAAAATGCCCTGAGCAGTCTCCGGTCTGAGATATATCTCTGCCTTCGAATCATCAGTAACACCCTGAAAAGTCTTGAACATCAGATTGAACTGACGTATTCCTGTAAAGTCCGCTTTACCGCAGTCAGGGCATTTTATCCCTTTTTCGGCTATGAAACCTTCCATCTTTTCATTGGACCATCCGTCAGGTACGACATCTTCGATACCTTCTGATTTAAGATGCTCTTCAATAAGTTTATCAGCTCTGAACCTTGACTTGCAGGCTTTGCAGTCGATGAGGGGATCCGAAAATCCTCCTACATGCCCTGACGCAACCCATGTCTGTGGATTCATCAGTATGGCGGCATCCAGCCCTACGTTGTATTTGGACTGCTGGACGAATTTCTTCCACCATGCTTTTTTCACATTGTTCTTGAGTTCAACGCCGAGCGGACCATAATCCCATGTGTTGGCCAGCCCGCCGTATATTTCAGAACCAGGGAAAATGAACCCTCTGTTCTTGGCAAGTGCTGTAATCTTATCCATTGTCACTTCTCTGCTCATATCACTTCTCCATATTGTTATTTATTTTATGTCGCAGCCGTATAATGCTGCTTTGTATGTCGGTCTTATTCTTCTGTCTCAGTCTCGTCTTCTTCCTAGTCGTCTGAGCTTTCCTGAGTTTCAGCAGTCTGAGGCTGTTCTTCTTCAATCTTCACTTCGTCGTTTGCTTCTGATTCGGAGCTTTCGAAGCAGTCGGTGAAGTCAAGATCATCTTCGTCATCTGTATTCTTCATCTTTTCTACTGTTTCTCCGGCTTTTTCCTTGCCTTTCTGATAAAGTTCTGCACCTTTCTCGATGCCCTTCTGATAAAGTTCTGCGCCTTTTTCTTTCATTTCACCTGCTACAGTACTGCTTTTTTCGACTACAGTACCCATGGCGTCTGTAACTGCATCACTCACGTCTATTATAGTACCGTCATCTTTTACGACTTCGATAGTACATTTGAATCCGAATGCGGCGACCACTGCCACTACTGAAGCTATCGGCGCTATCACAAGACCTACGATACCTGCATTGACAGGTACATTAAGCACGAGTTCATCATCTCTTCTGACCTGGATCTTTGCAACATTGCCTTTCTTGATGAGCTCTTTCAGACTTGAAAAAAGCGCTTCACCTTTCTGTCCGAATCCTCTCTTCTTTTCACCGGAATTGATATTTTCTTCTATTGCTATAATGGCATCCACAACACTGCCGTCTGCCTCTTCCAGTGCAGCCTTGGCTTCTGCATAAGTGACGCCTGTTCTGTCTTTCACCAGTTCAATTTTTTCTAATGTGATTTCCATCTCTTGCCTCCTGTCCACGCATCAGACCATCTTTTCACTTTTAAGATCCGACGCATCCAAGTAATAAGCTGCATATGCACGTATTATCGTCTGCAGCAGTTTCCCTGCCTCTTCTTTAAGAGCCAGATTCTCAAGTTTTTTCAAAGAGTTGAATGTAAAATACTTTAATATATCTACTATACCAAATTCTATATCATAAATCAACTCACTATGGCTCGATTTTTGCAAGTTTGTCCAGCATCCCCTGCACAATATGCCCCCGTCTTCGATACTGAACTTGTACGGTTCCTTTTTTTCTCCGCATGAAACGCATACATCAAGCTGCGGCATAACACCACATAGCCTGAAAGTTTTCGTCTGATATGCCAGGACAAGGGTGCCTATACCACGCTGTCTGTTTTCGAGTACAGAAAAGAATTCTGCAAGCAGATCCAGCATTCCAGGTACAGGAAGTTCGTCCGGCAGTATCTTTTCAGTATACTCCAGGATATATGCGCCATTCATGTACTTATCAACATCCTCACCTATCCTGTAGTAGCTTTTCAGTGCCTCCGCACTGTTTATGTTGTATCCACTCCTGCCGCTGTAAAGCTCATACCGTCCGTATGTGAAAGGTCTCAGTGCAAGGGAACTGCGGCTCCTGCCTTTCTCTCCTATGCTTGTACCGGCACTGATCTTGCCGTATTTCCTGGAAAGAAGAAGTATCATCCGCCTGTTGTATGAAGTTTTTATCTGTTTGAGGACTATACCCTCTGTATCTGTAAGCAACAGGTCATCTCCTTCCCATGTGTTCAGCTGCTATTCCTTGTATCCGAAATTCGACAGCGCTATATCGCTGTCACGCCAGTTTTCTTTTACTTTTACCCAGAGTTCCAGATATACTTTCGTGCCGAGCAGCGCTTCGATCTCTTCTCTTGCGCTCTTGCCTATGCCCTTGAGCTTCCTGCCGCCTTTGCCTATGATCATTCCTTTGTGGGATTTTTTTTCACAGTATATCACGGCATTTATCCTTGTTATGTTTTTCTCTTCACGGTACTGCTCGATCTCTACGGCAACTCCGTGTGGCACTTCATCCTGAAGATACAGCAGGATCTTCTCTCTTATTATCTCGCTGACTATGAATCGCTCGGGATCTTCAGTCACCATGTCGTCCGGAAAATACATCGGACCTTCTTCCATGAACTCTGCTGCAGCTTTTATGACGTCCTGCACATTAGTGCCTTCTTTAGCAGATGTGCCGATTATGTTTTCAAAAATACCTGTTTCGTCATATTCGTTGTATATCTCTGCGAATTCATCCGGCCCCATCTTGTCCATCTTGTTTATGACAAGTATCTTCGGCGTACTGATGTTGTCCAGAAGATCAACGATGTACTTGTCTCCCGGACCTGCAGAAAGTTTGTCGTCAACGATGAAGATTATGGCATCCACTTCGTTGAAAGTCCCTGTAGCTGCTTCTGTCATGAATTCTCCCAGTTTGTTGCGGGGTTTATGTATCCCCGGAGTATCTATGAAGATCATCTGCATATCATCTTCACTGTCATCTGCGGCATAATGCGTATATATACCTCTTATAGCATTCCTTGTCGTCTGGGGCTTGTCTGTCGTTATCGCTATTTTCTCACCGAGTATCGCATTGAGAAGTGTTGATTTTCCTACGTTCGGCCTCCCTACGATACCTACGAATCCTGTTTTCATATGCATACCTCCTGTCTGCATCATAATCTGAACCCCGAAGGAAACAGTTCTTCAAGAGTCCTGATCCTGAGATGTTCTTTATCAGGACCTGTTATTATCTTTATATCCGGTGAGAATTCATACATGAACTGCCTGCATATACCGCAGGGCACTGATTCCGTACCTCGCACTGTCACAGCGATGGCAGTGAATTCTCTTTCACCTTCTGAAATGGCTTTGATAAAAGCCGTCCGCTCAGCGCATATAGTCGCTCCGAACGATGAGTTTTCGATATTCACGCCGGTGTATACACTGCCGTCTGCAGCGAGCAGTGCAGCGCCTACTTTGAATCCTGAATATGGCGCATAAGCATTATCTGATATTTTTTCAGCGGTTTCGTAAAGATCTGCTGCTTTTCCCGCATCCAGCTTCATGATCATTCACCTCTTTCCAGATCCAGTGCAGACATGACTTCTTCCTCACGTGTCCGCATTTCTTTTTTATCTTTGTCTGTCATGTGGTCGTATCCCAGCAGATGGCAGACGCTGTGGACAAACAGATATACCAGCTCACGCTCCCGTGAATGACCATATTCCTCTGCCTGTTTTTCTGCCTGCTGTACACATATCACTACATCGCCCAGCACTATCTCTCCATCCGGGTCTTTGTCGTCGATCTCGCTGAAATCTTCTATCATCGGAAAGGAAAGTACATCCGTGCATCTGTCCACGTTCCTGTATGTCCTGTTAAGCTCCTGTATCTCATCTCCCGATACGAAACTGAGGCTTATCTCCATGGCGTCGGGACACATACCTTCTTTTTCGACACATATCTCTGCCGCTTTCCTGAAAGTCCCGATCATATCTGCTCCGACCGGTGCTTCATCATATATTATATCCATAACTTCAGTCCTCTCTCGGCGGATGGTTCTTATAGTATCTGTCATAAGCATTTATAACTTTCTTGACCAGCTGATGACGTACTACATCCATGTCTTTCATATAGCAGAAACCTATCTCATCTATCCCTTTAAGCACCTTTGATGCCTCCACAAGTCCCGAACGTTTGCCTCTTGGCAGGTCTATCTGCGTGACATCACCGGTCACCACGACCTTTGAACCGAATCCCATCCTCGTCAGGAACATCTTCATCTGTTCCGGCGTGGTATTCTGTGCTTCGTCGAGTATTATGAAAGAGTTGTCAAGGGTACGGCCTCTCATATATGCCAGAGGGACCACTTCGATGGCTTCTTTTTCTTTAAGTCTCAGTGCACTTTCACGTCCCAGCACATCGTAAAGTGCATCATAAAGAGGTCTGAGGTACGGATCCACCTTGTCCTGCATATCTCCGGGCAGGAATCCGAGACGCTCTCCCGCCTCTACTGCAGGCCTTGCCAGTATTATCTTCTGCACTTCTTTATTTTTGAAGGCGTTTACCGCCATCGCTACAGCGATGTAAGTCTTTCCTGTACCTGCAGGTCCGATACCGAACACTATGTCTTTTTCTCTTATGCTTTCAACATATCGTCTCTGGCCCAGTGTCTTTGCCTTCAGCGGTGCTCCTGCATGAGTGAAACAGATTATGTCTTTGCCTGTATGTCCTACATTCTGCTGTTCGTAGGA
>CAKQNZ010000093.1 GCA_934255435.1 uncultured Clostridia bacterium
ACATAGCACCGCATACAGTAGCGCCGATACAGATGGAAACTGAAAAACCTGTCTGTTCTGCAACTCCCAGTGCGATAGGTGCCAGCGCTGTGATGGTGCCCATTGATGTTCCCATGGACAGCGAGATGAAACAGCCGATAACGAACAGTCCCACTACCATCAGTTTAGGCGGCATGATGGAAAGTCCCAGATTGACGGTGCTGTCCACGCCGCCGGCAGCAGTTACGATGCCTGAGAAAGCTCCGGCCACAAGGAAGATGAGCACCATCGTTATGATGTTCACATCTCCTGCACCTTTTGCTATGATATGGAGCTTGCTGTCGAAAGGCAGCTTCCTGTTCTGCAGCAGAGCCACGAACAGAGCGATAAGAAATGCCACATACGCCGGCATACTGTAAAAGTCATTACTTATTATCCCCGCACCGGCGAAGATGACGATAAAGACAAAAAACGGCACAAGTGCCAGTATCCTGTGCTTCATGATAAAAACCTCCTGCAAATAAATAATAATACACACACATATATAATAAAATGATGACTATGAAACCTGGTTTACAGTGGAACCGTCCATCCAGCTCTTCAGGTTGTCCGAAATTATGTCTATGACTGCCTGACGCATCTCTCCCGGAGACCATGCCATATGCGGCGTTACGATACAGCCTTCAAGCCCTATCAGCGGACAGTCGGCAGGCGCCGGTTCTTTTGAAACGACATCTACGGCAGCACCGCCAAGGCGTCCGGATCTTATGGCGTCTGCCAGAGCCTGTTCATCAACGAGCCCGCCCCTTGCAGTGTTGATGAGAAACGCACCCTGCTTCATACGTGAAATGAAATCCACATTTATCATATGAGTATTTTCAGTTGTCAGCGGACAGTGCAGCGATACGAAATCAGAGCTGACTGCAGCTTCAGGGTCACGGCTGTAGATATTTATATTCATGCCGAGGGCTTTTGCTATTTCTGCAACACGGCTTCCGATGGCTCCGTATCCCACGATGCCGAGGCTCTTTCCTGTCAGCAGCGTCACAGGCCTTTTCCAGTAGCAGAAGTGTTCGCATGTACTCCATTCTCCTGCCTGCACGGACGTATTGTTGAGGCCTACATTGTTGGAAAGCTCCAGCATCAGCGCTATTGTGTGCTGAGCTACGGCATCTGTGGAGTATGCAGGCACATTAGTGACCGTTATACCCAGCTCTGCAGCAGCCTTCACATCGATGTTGTTGTAACCTGTAGCCATCGAGCCTATGTACTTCAGATCCGGGCATTTTTCCATGATCTCTCTTGTCATCATGCACTTGCTTGTCATGACAGCTTCGCTGCTGCCGATACGCTCGATTATCTTCTCCTGCGGCGTGCGGTCATAGACCTTCAGGCTGCTTCCGAGAGCTTCGAGCTTGCCCCAGCTCAGATCGCCGGGATTGATAGTGTATCCGTCAAGTACGACTATTTCCATTATGCTTCTCCTTTATATGATTCAAAATAACACAAAAATTATTTTACACTAATGGCAATAGAAAGTCCAGCCGGTATGTGGTATACTATAATGATTATACTATTGATGTAAGAGCAAGCAAAACAAGGGTAAAAATATACGGAGGTGTTCCAATGAGCAGTATCATAGTGGCTGCAACGAAAAACAAGCATAAGATACAGGAGATAGAAACTATAACACGTCAGTTCGGTATGTCAGTGATCTCAAGAGATGATGCAGGAGTTCCTGATGTGGATATAGTCGAGGATGGCGAAACTTTCGAAGAAAATTCATACAAGAAGGCATTAGAGATAATGAAACTCTGCGGACAGATGACCATAGCAGATGATTCAGGTCTTGAAGTGGACTGTCTCGACGGTGCGCCGGGAGTATATTCCGCAAGGTTTGCAGGGACAGACGGAGATGATGAGGCCAACAACCGCAAGCTGAGAGAACTGATAAAGGATGTTCCTTACGAAAAGCGCACAGGCAGGTTCGTTTCCGTGATAACCATGGTGATGCCTGACGGCAGCACGATATCTTCAAGGGGCGAAGTTGAAGGTCATCTCATACCTGAGGAGAAAGGAAGCAATGGGTTCGGATATGATCCCATGTTCATACCTGACGGATATGACAGGACTTTCGGTGAGCTTGGTCCTGATATAAAGAACAGGATAAGCCACAGAGCCAGGGCACTTGAAGGCCTCAGAGCGAAACTTGAAGGATGGAAGGAGAACCGTTAGGTGTCGAATTTTAAAAAACGAGCTTTCAAAATGTTCCTGCTGGGATTCAAGCAGATGAGAGATCCGTACTATCAGGGTTTTGCGGCACAGGTAGCGTTTTATCTGATGCTGTCCATAGTGCCGATACTGCTGCTGATGACACAGGTGCTTGGCCTTTTCAACATCACTGTTGAGAGAGCCATGCAGGTTTTCGAGGTCTATACAGGCAGGAGCGTAGCAGAGTGGGTCCATGATATGTTCGACTACAGATACATCGGATTCGGGAATGTGGTGTTCATAGCCATTGCGCTCTGGGCAGGTTCCAGAGCATCCTTTGCAATCATGCGTATAACGAATTATACTCTTACGGAAGGTCAGAGTACAGGACGCAATTATTTCATCGAAAGGATAAGATCTATAGAGACGATAATAATCACGATACTGACCGTGACTTTCTCACTGCTGATACTGGCGTACGGCAAAGTGATCCTGGAGTTCGTTATAGAACTGTTCAGGATAAACGACAGTGAGAAGTATGTCGACAGTATATGGCTGTGGCTGAGATGGGTGCTGGGATTTGCCCTGTATTTCCTGATGGTGAGTTTCAACTATTATATACTGCCGACAGAACGCATAAAATTCAGGCAGGTCATCCCGGGCAGTATATTCGCAGCAGTGGGGATGATGATCGTTACAGCTGTATATTCCAAGTATGCCAGCACCATGGCAGATTACGATCTGCTGTATGGTGCACTTTCATCGGTAGTAGGTATAATGTTCTGGTTCTACCTGCTGTCCTGGGTGCTCTGCCTCGGAGTCCTCTGCAACAAGGTATGGGCGGAGACCAGCGAATCGAATGACGAATGACGAATTTAGGAAAGAAATATATGATAAAGAAACTGAAATGGTGGTATGATCGATGAAAGAAATCAAGAAAACGACACTGAGAGAACTTGAAATAGGGAAAACAGCAACAGTTTTGTCAGTAGGAGGAGACGGTTCGCTGAGACAGCACTTTCTCGATATGGGGCTGATACCAGAGGCGGATGTAACGATGGTGAAATATGCGCCTATGGGAGACCCTGTTGAACTGAGACTTCACGGATACGAACTGACACTGCGGCTGGCAGATGCTGAAAAAATAATCATAAAGGATATACGTACAGAAATCAGCAGCAGCGGAGATGATGCCGCAAAGAAAGATATACATCATCCGGGTCTGGGTGAAGGCGGCAGATATCACATAAAGGCAGAAGAGGATCCTCTTCCTGAGGGCGAGACGCTGACATTTGCACTGGCAGGAAATCAGAACTGCGGCAAGACCACACTGTTCAATCAGTTAACAGGTTCCAGCCAGCATGTAGGCAATTTTCCCGGGGTGACTGTAGATAGAAAAGATGGGGTGATAAAGGGCCATCCTGATACACTGGTTACAGATCTGCCTGGTATATATTCCATGTCGCCGTACAGCAGTGAGGAGATCGTTACAAGGCAGTTCCTGCTGGAAGACAAACCTAAAGGAATAATCAATATAGTAGATGCAACAAACATAGAAAGAAATCTCTACCTGACTATGCAGCTGATGGAGCTGGAAGTTCCCATGGTACTTGCGCTGAACATGATGGATGAGGTCAGAGAGAATGGTGGATCCATCCTTGTAAACGAGATGGAGGAGATGCTGGGAATACCGGTGATACCAATATCGGCATCCAGAGGTGAAGGGATAGAAGAACTGGTGGATCATATCTTACATGTTGCCAGATTTCAGGAGAAACCTAGCAGGATGGATTTCTGCAGTCCGGAGGAAGAAGGAGGAGCTGTACACAGATGTCTTCACGGTATAATGCACCTGATAGAAGATCATGCTTCGCGTGCAGGTATCCCGCTGAGGTTTGCGGCAAGCAAACTTGCAGAAGGTGACCGGCTAATAATCGAAGCACTGGGGCTCAGTGATAATGAGAGGGAGATGCTCGATCATATAATACTCCAGATGGAGGAGGAGCGTGGGCTTGACAGAGCTGCAGCCATTGCTGATATGAGATTCAGATTCATAATGAAGGTCAGCGAGGCCACCGTGATAAAACCGGAGGAGAGCAGGGAACACCTGAGAAGTCGCAGGATAGACAGGATACTTACAGGGAAATATACAGCTATACCTGCTTTCGTCTGTATAATGGGAGCCGTATTCTGGCTGACTTTCAACATAATAGGCGCGGTTCTGTCTGACTGGCTGGACGAAGGAATAACAGCGCTGACCGAAGCCATGGATCTGCTGCTGACAAGATCCGGTGTGAATCATGTAGTACATTCGCTGATAATAGATGGTATTTTCAACGGAGTAGGGAGCGTACTCAGCTTTTTGCCGGTAATAGTCACGCTGTTTTTTTTCCTGTCGCTGCTGGAGGACAGTGGCTATATGGCCAGAGTTGCATTTGTCATGGACAAGCTTCTTAGGAAGATAGGTTTGTCCGGGAGAAGCATAGTTCCTATGCTTGTAGGTTTCGGATGTACTGTCCCGGGAGTCATGGCCAGCAGAACGCTGCCGTCCGAGCGTGATCGAAAGATGACTATACTGCTGACGCCGTTTATGAGCTGTTCTGCAAAACTGCCTGTGTACGGATTCTTCACAGCAGCATTTTTTCCGGGACACGGGGCGATTATCATGATCGGTCTGTATTTCCTGGGGATGCTGACTGGCGTGATCACTGCACTGGCTCTCAGAGGTACTGTGTTCAAAGGTGAGCCGGTACCGTTTGTGATGGAACTGCCCAATTACCGTATGCCGGGACTCAGGAACGTAGGGCAGCTGTTGTGGGAAAAAGCCAGGGACTTTCTTCAGCGTGCATTCACGGTCATCTTCATTGCAACTATAATCATATGGTTCCTGCAATCATTTGACATACATATGAATGTGGTCAATGATTCTCACGACAGTATGCTGGCAATGGTTTCGGGAGTCATAGCACCGATATTCATACCACTTGGATTCGGAGACTGGAGAATATCCACTGCGCTTATTACAGGATTTATGGCAAAGGAAAGCGTGGTATCCACGCTGTCTATCCTGTTTGGGTCGACTTCAGCACTTACATCGGCGATAACACCGGCTGCAGCACTTTCTCTGCTTGTGTTCTGCCTGCTTTATACGCCATGTGTCGCGGCTATAGCATCAATAAAACGTGAACTTGGAGGAAAGTGGGCACTGATCGTAGTGGTTTTTCAGTGTGCAGTAGCATGGGTGGCTTCTTTCATCGTTTCAATGATATGCATGATACTGTAGGATCAGAGAGACCATACTGACAAGATAAGATACTGATAATGATAAAAGGCACCACATCAATGATGTAATGCCTTTTTTATTATGTAGGAAATATCGTTTTCGATATTTCCGGAATATCAACAAAAGTTTAACATGATAAAATGTGGCGGAGCTACTTTTGTTCTTTTATACACATATTTTATGTGGTGTCCGGAAGATGCTCCGGAATAAGATGCAGGCTTATTTCAGTATCCTTACTCTGATGATACCTTCTCCTGCGATAGCGGATTCATCTACATCGCCTGATGTTTCAGCCAGCGTGTAAGCGTAGTCGCCTCTTGTCTTGTTTATCACATCTCCGTCTGCAATGGCAGCGACCTTTTCGAGAGCACCGGCGTCAGCCTTTGATATAACAGCGATCCTTGTGCCCTTCTTAGGCCCCAGAGTGCATGCAGGCATGTTCACTGAGTTCACGATGTTGCCATTTTCTATGTAGTCCATGATCTCGTCTGCAGCCATAACTGCACAGTTGTCTTCTGCTTCTGCAGATGAAGCTCCGAGATGAGGTGTAGCGATGACACCTTCCTTGCCTATGACTGTATCGTTAGGGAAGTCAGTCACATATCTTCTTACTTTGCCTGATTCCAGAGCTGCCAGCATATCAGCATCGTTTACCAGTTTGTCTCTGGCAAAGTTCAGGAATACCACGCCGTCCTTCATCTGAGCAATGGCAGCGGCGTCGATCATTCCTTTTGTGTCGTCCATTACAGGAACGTGGATGGATATGTAGTCACAGCATGGATAAAGATCCTTCAGTGCGTCAACGATGTCTATAGTGTTTGAAAGTGAATGAGCAGCCTTTACTGAAAGGAATGGATCGTATCCGATGACTTTCATGCCCAGGCTTTCGGCTGCATTTGCAACCAGTACGCCGATAGCACCAAGACCGATGATACCGAGAGTCTTGCCTTTGATCTCTGTACCTGCGAACTGTCCCTTGCCTTTCTCGACAGCCTTGCCTACGCCTTCAGTGCCGGCAAGAGTGCCTGCCCACTGGAGACCTGCAGGGATATTTCTTGCTGCCATGAACAGTCCTGACAGGCAGAGTTCCTTTACAGCGTTGGCGTTGGCGCCGGGAGCGTTGAATACAACGATACCTTTCTCAGCACACTTGTCGAGAGGGATATTGTTGACTCCTGCACCTGCTCTGCCGACAGCAAGAAGATTGTCGGAAAGCTCCATCTCGTGCATATCGTAGCTTCTGAGGATTATACCGTTGGCTTCCTGTACATCATCGACTACAGTGTAGTTGTCAGTGAGACGTGCCAGACCAACAGGTGAAATTTTGTTTAAAGTTCCTATTTTGTACATGTTTCCTTCACCTCGTTATAATGTAAATAATTTATAAAACAAATCGTATTGGAATATATTATATCACTTTACCTGTTGGAGGTAAAGTGATATAATACGGTACAAAGGCGCATATCATGCGATGAGTGCGCTCTGCAGATCATTAACAAAAGTGGAGGTAGAAAAATGAGCAAAGAAAGAGCATATAACTTTTCAGCAGGTCCTTCGATGCTGCCCCTTGAGGTACTTGAAGATGTAGCTGCCAATCTGACTAACTACAAGGAATGTGGCGAGTCTGTACTGGAGATGAGCCATAGATCAGCAGCTTTCAAGACTATCCTTGAAGACGCAGAAAAGAATCTGAGAGATATCATGAATATTCCTGACAACTACAAGGTCATGTTCATCCAGGGCGGCGGTACACTGCAGTTCGCAATGGTAGCACTGAACCTTCTCAGGAATTCAGGCAAGGCTGACTACGTGCTTACAGGCACATGGGCCAAGAAAGCATGCAAGGAAGCACAGAAATACGGGGATATCAAGGTAGTTGCTTCATCAGAAGACTCCACATTCTCATATATACCTGAAGTGAAGAAGGAAGACTTCAGACCGGATGCAGACTATGTGCATATCACAACAAACAACACTATCTACGGCACTCACTATCCGTATACACCGGATACAGGTGATATCCCTCTCGTTGCAGATATGTCATCATGCATACTCTCAGAGGAAGTCGATGTCAGCAAATACGGTCTCATCTATGCAGGCGTTCAGAAGAACATCGCTCCATCAGGCGTTGCGCTTGCTATCATGAGAGAAGACCTTATCGGATTTGCAAAGGACAATGTTCCTACATATCTGGACTACAAGATCCATGCAGACAACGGATCCACATACAACACACCTAACTGCTTCGCTATATATGTTGCAGGAGAAGTGTTCAAGTACATCAAGAAGATGGGCGGAGTTTCCGAAATGCACAAGAAGAATGTAAGAAAAGCAAAGAAACTCTACGATTTCATAGACAGCAGTGATCTTTACAGCTGCCCTGTAAGAGAACAGGACAGATCCCTGATGAACGTGGTATTCGTTACAGGCAATGCAGATCTTGACAAGAAATTCGTTGCAGAAGCAAAAGAAGCTAACCTGCACAACCTGGCCGGACACAGATCCATCGGCGGAATGCGTGCCAGCATATACAACGC
>CAKQNZ010000094.1 GCA_934255435.1 uncultured Clostridia bacterium
GTATCCGCCGCATCTGCGAAGATGTCCTGACGCCTTACGGAGTGTATATCAATTTCCTCGATATCATCAAGACCGGACGCAAATACTGGATCGATATCTACTTCGTCTGCGACAAGGATCTCATCAGCATCAGCAGGCTCAGAGAGATACACATGGCTCTGAACGACGCCCTGTCAAAAGTCCACAGCAGCATATTCGTGGAGCTGATCCCAGACACAGGCAAAGTCACCGAAAAAAACAAACAGAAGATGGCAGCCGCCCGCAGACCTGAAAAAGTCAGCTATGTGGCAAACAAAGAGAAAAAACAGCTGGAGAGAAAACAGCAGACAGCAAAAAAAGAGAATACTAAAACACCCGGACGCAAATGAACCGGGTGTTTTTTGAATACCGCTATATTGGATGTGCATAATATAACAACTTGCACCAATCATCGAGTAATTCGAGAAGTTATTTGCACCTGTGCAGCACTTAAAATCATAGTTATCTGCACATTATCCGTTTTTTCGTTCTCTATAAGACTTTACTGAGGAAGCTTTTAGTTCTTTCGTTCTTCGGTGCGCCGAAGACTTCTTCCGGCGTGCCCTGCTCCATGATGACGCCCTGATCGATGAACAGGACTCTGTCTGCCACTTCTCTGGCAAAACCCATTTCATGTGTTACGATAACCATTGTCATGCCTTCTTCCGCCAGACTTTTCATTACGGAAAGCACTTCGCCTACCATTTCCGGGTCAAGAGCCGACGTCGGCTCGTCGAAAAGCATAGCTTCCGGTTTCATGGCAAGGGCTCTTGCAATGGCGACTCTCTGCTTCTGACCGCCTGAAAGCGATGACGGATATGCGTCAGCCTTGTCAGACAGACCTACGATACCGAGTATGCGTCTTGCTTCCTTTTCGGCCTCAGCTTTCGATTCGCCTTTGACTTTGATGGGTGCCAGCGTTATGTTATCCAGCACGCTCATATGCGGAAAAAGGTTAAAGTTCTGAAACACCATGCCCAGCCTTTCCCTGATCTTGTCGATGTCAACATCTTTGTCGTTGATCTTCTCGCCGTCCAGGATGACATATCCACCTGACGGCTCTTCCAGCAGATTCAGGCATCGCAGGAACGTGCTTTTGCCGGAGCCTGAAGGCCCGATGACACATACTACTTCATTGTCGTTTATTACTTCATTGATACCACGCAGCACATGGAGATCGCCGAAGGATTTTTCAAGATCCCTAACTTCTATCACTCTGAGCCAGCCTCCTCTCTATATACGCCACAAGTCTGGATAATGTCAGTGTCAGTACCAGGTACACGACGGCTACGCCTATATACGCCTGGAAAGACATGAAGGACGATGACGCCCAAAGCGTCCCTCGTCTCGTCACCTCGACTATGCCGGCCACCGACAGTATTGATGTTTCCTTGATGAGAGTGACGAACTCGTTGCCCATGGCAGGCACGATTATCTTGAAGGCCTGCGGTATTATGACGTAACGCATCGTCTGTCCGTTGGTCATGCCCAGGGATCTTGCCGCCTCTGTCTGGCCGATGTCTATAGCCTGAAGTCCGCTCCTGATTATCTCTGCCATATACGCCGAGCTGTTGATGCCGCAGGCGATGAAGCCCACCAGTATCATGTGCGCCCAGTTGAACTGCATCCCGAAGGATGATTTCAGCAGCTGCGGCACGCCGTACGCCAGTATCAGCACCTGCACCAGCAGCGGCGTTCCTCTCAGCACATCTACATATATCGTTGCCAGCCCACGCAGGACAACATTCCCGGAACGCTTGGCGATAGCTACCAGCAGTCCTATGACAAGGCCGCCCAGTACAGCTACCAGTGAAATTATCAGTGTAGTCGGTGCGCCCTTTGCCGCCACCAGTACACCATTCAAATAATCTGTCAAAACTATCTCCTCCTGTCAGGGATGTATATCGATCCCGTATTTCATCCGCTGCTGCATCGTTATCCGCATCAGAGTTCCTCACGCAAAGCCGTACCACGGCCTTCGGATCATATATCACACACACATACAAAACTGAAATTGACCTCCGGTCAGAGAGCCGTGCTCCTGCCCCGAAGGCCAATATTGGATTTTCAAATCACTGTAGTATTTTCATGCTGCAGACCAGCGCCTGTCATTTATTTTTTGTTGAACCACTCGTCTACCAGCTTGTCGAAAGTACCATCTTCCTTGATGTTGGCCAGACCTTTGTTGATCTTTTCAAGAAGCTCTTTGTTGTCTTTTGCTACTGCAAATCCGTAGTTCTCTGCGTTCAGAGCCTTGCCTACCATCTTTACTTTATCCGGCTGCTTCTTCATATATGCTTCGTTTACAGGTTTGTCGTTGATTACTGCCTGTACGTCGCCGTTGATCAGCTGCATCATTGCTGTATCGAGACCGTCCAGGATAACAGCTTCCTTGATCTTGCCTTCTTTCTTCAGGGACTTTACTTTCTCAGCGCCTGAAGTTCCTGTCTGACCTGCTACTTTCATATCAGCAGTCAGATCATCTATGCTCTTGATAGTGTCGTTATCCTGAGCTACTACTACATAAAGCTGTGACTCCCAGTAAGCATCGCTGAAGTCCACCTGCTTCTGTCTCTCTTTGTCGTCCTTGTTCATTCCTGCTGCAACGATGTCGATGTTGCCTGCCTTCAGCGCAGGGATGAGACCGTCGAATGAAAGGTTCTCGAACTGTACGTCGAATCCCTGGTCTTCACCGATAGCCTTGATGAGGTCCATATCAAGACCTACGATGTTCTGATCGTCGTCAGTCGTATCGAAAGGCGGGAATGTCGGTTCTGTTCCTACCTTGTAAACTGTTTTATCCTTGCTTGTATCATCACTGCTTCCTCCGCATGCTGCCAGTGAGAATACCATAACTGCGATCATAAGTATCGCTATAACACTCTTTTTCATTGTTTCCATCCTCCTGAAATATATATACAATAATTCCGATGCTTATAATTATACACACGTCAGAATCAATATTCAATGAATAAATATACATTTCCCGAAGTTTGTTTATTCAGAAAATTTTATGGCGATACCACTTATCTTTATTTATATGTCAATGTGCAGTTCTGGTCTGTCACTTCCACCCAGGTATGTCCCGGTGTCAGTTTGAATTCCTTGCCGTTTTCGCCCTTGAAAATCGTCCTTGAATCAAGATCGTCTCTGCTCCATGTACCTTTTACAGCTACTCCTCCGGTGATAAGTACGGCCTTGCCTCCGGCGCACATATCTATCTTGAGACGGCCTTTTTCATCCAGGACCTTGCTCTTCACATGCTGTATCAGTATATTGCTGACTTCTATGGACTTGCCTGTTTCCTTGTCCACGTACTTCTGTCCGTTGTCGATGGTCCTTGTGTATTTCCCTGTCTTCTCGCTGTATTTGAATTCACATTTGCTGCTGGTGTATTTCACATCGACAGAAGTCGCTGCATCACCCTCGTTTTTCGCTGAGCCACTGAGGAATTTGAAAGAACGTATATCCTGCTTTTTGCTCCACCAGCCTTCCCTGTCGATCTTGCTTTTTACTTCCGACCACTTGATATACGAGTTATGAGGCGCTGCCTTGTCGCTGACTCTGTAGAAACTGCAGTCGGTGTTCATGGCGTTGATGTACGGCACCACGTCGCTCATCAGATATTTTTTCGCATCCGGGCTCCAGCCGTGGGCAAGGAATATGCCTTTATACTCTCTGGTGAGATCCACGAAGTAAGGTCTGGTGCTTCTGATGGGTCCGAAAAATTCCGGGAACTCCCCGTAAAATACTGCCTGCAGCCTTGTCTGCAGCCCTTCTACAGGAAATTCATATACAAGGTCCGCCTTGGACAGATTCGACTGCGGCACTGCATCGCCCACATTGTCTATGGAAACTATCAGAGGTCTTGCCGGCAGCTCCTTTTCATATACCTGTCCTGTCAGCGGACTGACGTTCTTTTCTTTTACATGGAAATCCGGCAGCAGTCCTGACACGTCCCCGCCTGTTGCAAAGACCACAGCTCCACCTGCCGTAACAGCCAGCGCAAACACTATCACCAGCAGCGACAGCGTGCTGAACCTGCGGTGTTTCTTTCTGGCGGTTTTTCTTTTTTTATGGCTTTTACTTCTCATATCGGTTTTACTTTCCCTTTCCGGTCTTCTTTGATATACTATATAGAATGGTCTGCGTGGATACACGACCGTTATTTGATTATTATATAACATATATATTTATGCAGTAAAGGAGAAACAGTGTAATGAAATATGATTTCAGGACTCAGGGAGTATGTTCAACAGAGATCGAATTCGAGCTTGACGGTGATATCGTCAGGAATGTCAGCTTTCAGGGCGGATGCAACGGCAACCTCAAAGCTGTGTCCGCACTGGTGGAAGGCATGACTGTGGATCAGGTCACTGAAAGGCTTTCAGGTATCACATGCGGTTTCAAAAAGACGTCATGCACAGACCAGCTGGCCCGTGCGCTGAAGGAAGCCTCTGCAAAGTAAAGAGCTTCCTGCTCAGCCAGCTCTGCAGTATACGTCCGTGATGTAAAGAGGCGTCTGCAGGGTCTGCTGGCGGACCAGAGAGTGCATAATGTGAGCAGTGATTTTCCCTCCGTATATCGCCTGCGGGGACAGCTCCCCGGGAAAGAGAGTGCAAAAAATACTGCAGGAAGGAATGACAATGGGTAATATACTTTCAAAAATTTTCGTGAAGGACTATGAGAACACGGGAAATCCTGTGGTCCGTGAGCGTTACGGCAAATTCGCAGGGGTGGTGGGTATAATCTCCAACCTGATGCTGTGCGCTGCCAAGATCCTTGCCGGTCTGTTCTCAGGCAGTATCGCCATCGTTGCCGACGGCGTCAACAACCTTGCCGATGCGTCTTCCTCCATCATGACTCTTGTGGGCTTCAGGCTGGCGTCATTGCCGGAGGATGAGGGGCACCCCTACGGCCACGCCCGGATAGAGTATCTTACAGGGCTTTTCATATCTATTTTCATCATGGTGATCGGCGCACAGCTGCTGAAGACCTCCGCAGGCAAGATAATACATCCGGACCCGCTGGAATCAGGCTGGCTCACCGTCATCATCCTGATTGCAGCCATACTTGTGAAGCTGTGGCAGTCCATGTTCAATATCGGTATCGGTAAAAAGATAGACTCCGTCACGCTGATGGCTACCGGCACCGACAGCCGCAACGATGTGATAGCCACATCTGCTGTACTTGTCAGCGTCCTTATCGGAAAGTTCACAGGGGTGCAGACCGACGGATGGATGGGCTGCCTGGTGGCGCTTTTCATAATATGGTCGGGGATACAACTGGTGAGGGAGACTTCCAGCCCGCTGCTGGGGGAGGCTCCCGACAGGCATCTTGTCGAGGCTATACGTGACACCATCGAGCGTGAGCCGGGAGTTCTGGGAGTACACGATCTGATGGTCCACAACTACGGTCCCGGAAAGATCTTTGCATCCATACACATCGAGGTGGATGCAGACGGCGACCTTCTCAAAAGCCATGACATGATAGACAATATCGAGCGCATGGTCAAGAAGACGCTCCACATCGAGTTCGTGGCACACATGGACCCGGTAGTTACGAATGACCCTCTCATAGAAAAGCTCAAAGTCCTGCTGACAGAAACTTTCAGTGTGACGGAAGGAGTCGATACGGTACATGATCTGAGGATCGTGCCGGGACCGACCCACACTAATGTTATATTCGACGTGGTGCTTTCCCCGTCATGCAAATACAAAGAAAGCACGCTACTGAACATGGCCAACGATGCCGTCAGGAGCGTAGACCCAAGCTACTTTGCAGTAGTGACATTCGATAAATCATACACGCCTCTTGACTGAGGCTGCCGGAAAGAGCTGATGTTACAGCTCTTTTTTCGTGCCCGGATCGCCAGACCGGATGCATCAAAACACCCCAGGTGCATCATATCCCCTGGGGTGTCTGTATCTCTTTATATCGGTCCCGGTCCGGACCTTGTCATATGCTTCTGTGCAGCAGCCTGTCAGCGATCAGCTGCAGGCTCTCACTCGCCACTGTATACTTTGCTGTAAGCATCACGCAGCACTGCGATCTCACGTGCATATCCGTCGAGCTCGTTTGGAGTTTCCAGTATACACGGGAGTCCTTTCAGCAGCGGATGCGTTATCACTTTCACGATGGTCTCAAGTCCCAGATGGCCTTCGCCGATTTTCGCATGCCTGTCCTTGTGTGAACCGCATGGGTTCATACTGTCGTTGATATGCAGCGCTTTCAGCCTGTCAAGTCCGATGATGTCATCGAACTCCTTCAGCACGCCGTCAAGATCGCCTGCGATATCATATCCGGCGTCGCTGACGTGGCATGTATCAAGGCACACGCCTGTCTTTTCGTCCAGCTCCACGCCATCTATGATATCTCTCAGTTCTTCGAACCTGCCGCCGATCTCGCTGCCTTTGCCTGACATGGTCTCCAGCAGTATCACGGTGCTCTGCTCCGGTGTGATTATCCTGTTCAGCAGATCGACGATGAGCTCTATGCCTTTCTCTGTGCCCTGACCCACATGACTCCCCGGATGGAAGTTATAGTAGTTTCCGGGAATGTACTCCATCCTGCGCATATCGTCGGACATGGCTTCATATGCAAATGCTCTGACTCTGTCTGTGGCGGAGCATGGATTCAGCGTATATGGGGCGTGAGCCACCAGCTTCCCGAACCCGTTTCCCTCTGCCAGCACAAGGAAAGCTCTGACGTCCGCTTCATCTATAGGTTTCGCCTTGCCTCCTCTTGGGTTGCGGGTAAAGAACTGGAATGTGTTGGCTCCAATGCTTATGGCGTCTCTGCCCATATTTTCGAATCCTTTCACCGAGGAAAGGTGACATCCTGTGTAAAGTGTCATCTTACTTTGCCAGTTCTGCTGCCAGCGCTTCTATCTGAGCGATGCTGGCATCGTTCAGTGCTGATGTCACTGTGACATTGTTTTCTGCGATAGTCACGTTCTTCAGCGATTCGAACTCAGCTTTCATGAGCTTGTTTGCCATAGGAGCCCATGAACCGTTTTCGATGAAAGCAACTGTCCTGTTCTGGTAGTTTCTTTCTTTCAGCTCAGCGATGAAATTGCGCATGAATGGGAAAAGCTCACCGTTGTATGTCAGCGAAGCCAGTACCAGCTTGTCGTATCTGAAAGCGTCTTCGACAGCTTCTGCCATGTCGCATCTTGCCAGGTCGTTGACAGCAGCTACGTTTGCGCCTTTCTTTTCCAGTTCTGCTGCCAGCAGTTCTGCAGCTTTCTTAGTGTTGCCGTATACTGATGCATAGCATATGCAGACGCCTTCTGATTCAGGCTTGTAGCTTGACCATGTGTCGTAAAGACCGATGTAGTATCCCAGATCTTCTGTAAGTACAGGTCCGTGGAGAGGACAGATCTTCTGTATATCGAGAGCCGCTGCTTTTTTCAGCACGCCCTGTACCTGTGCGCCGTATTTGCCTACGATGCCGATGTAGTATCTTCTCGCTTCGCACGCCCAGTCTTCCTCCACATCGAGAGCTCCGAACTTGCCGAATCCGTCAGCTGAAAAAAGGATCTTTTCTGATGATTCGTATGTCATCATTACTTCCGGCCAGTGCACCATCGGTGCGAATACGAATGTGAGCTGATGTTTTCCAAGCTCCAGCGTTCCGCCGTTTTCCACTTCGAGAGTGTTTTTCATAGCCATTCCAGGGAAGAACTGGCCTATCATCTTGAAAGTCTTTTTGTTTCCTACGACTGTCACGTCGCCGTATTTTTCTACAAGAGCGCTGACTGACGCCGAGTGATCCGGCTCCATGTGCTGCACTACCAGGTAGTCAGGCTTCCTGTCTCCGAGGGCTTCCTCCACGTTTGCCAGCCACTCTTCTGTCTTGCTCTGATCGACTGTGTCCATGATGACTGTCTTGTCGTCCAGGATGACATATGAGTTGTACGCCATACCGTTCGGCAC